>CAXBGJ010000066.1:0-14906 GCA_963975045.1 uncultured Marinomonas sp.
GATATGTTAGATGTAAAAGACAAAGTATATACACGTGATTTATTTGGTGTAGATTTATGAAAAAAAAAGATTGGAACTATATTAAAGACCGATTCAGGAAAATTTTTTATTACATTCACGAGGGGGTGGAGATCAGGAAAAAAGTACCTTCTTATGAAGAGATACTCGCTGATAAAGAGTATTCATCATTGATTGATCGTGTAAATTATTATTGTAAACTTGATGAGCCTTTTCAGGTTTCAAAAAAAGCATCGATGGTTGGGTCTTTCAAAAAGACAAAAAGCTTTACATATTTTGCCGATTTGAAAAAAACAGTTCGACATTTTCCTGCGCATTATGAATTTGACTATATTTTTGGTGATGTGGTTGATGTACCTCATGTTCCTTCTTTTGTAAAATCTCGTCCAATAAATGATGAAAATAATAATTCTATTCTGTTGAAACTAAATGCGATTAGACATTTTAGGTTTTACAAAGATGAATATGAATTTGAATCAAAAAAGCCCTTATCTGTATTTCGAGGGATGGTTTATCATAAGCATCGTCGTGATTTTGTCGATTTATATTTTGATAGTGACTTTGCTGATGTTGGACACAACGACGAAAAATTAGATTTTGAGCCTAGTTATAAAGGTTTTATGTCTGTTCAAAACCAATTAGCTTATCGTTATATTGTTAGTATCGAAGGTAAGGATGTTGCTACAAATTTAAAGTGGATAATGGCGTCAAACTCGGTTTGTTTTATGAGGAAACCTAGGTTTGAAACTTGGTTCATGGAAGGGCTTCTTGTTCCTGGCGTTCATTATGTTGAATTAAAAGACGATTTTTCAGATTTGAAAGAAAAAGTTTGTTATTACAATGATCACACAGACGAGGCTCTTGAGATCGTTCGAAATGCAAATCAATATGTAAAGCAGTTCTTGCTGCCAAAGCAAGAAAAAATAGTAGAAATTCTGGTGGCTAAGAAATATTTTGAGTTAACTCTCGAACAATAAAATTACAGGTTGGTTATATTATATGTCAACAATAGGAGTACTTCTTATCGTCAAAAATGAAGGTAAGAAGTTAGCGAAATGTCTAGAATCCGTTAGTTCATGGGTTGATCAAATAGTGGTTGTAGACTCTGGCAGTACAGACGATACAGTTGATGTAGCGAAAAAATTCACTAATGATATTTATGTACATGATCAATGGCCAGGTTTTGGTAAACAACGTCAAATAGCTCAAGGCTACCTTAATACCGAGTGGGTATTTGCCATTGATGCTGATGAGGTTGTCTCGGAAGTGTTGAAGAAGAGCATCATAGCTGCCGTTGCAGAAAATACTGATGCAACATTTAGTGTAAATCGCTTGAGTAGTGCATTTGGAAAAAAAATACATTATTCAGGTTGGAGTCCAGATTGGATCGTTAGGCTATATCCACGTCAAAAAGCGTCTTATAATGACGACTTAGTGCATGAAAAAGTGGTGGCTGATAAGAGTCTAGTAAGTAAAAAACTTAGTGGTTACTTATATCATGATACCTATGAAAATCTTCATCACTACTCTCAAAAAACAGTCGGTTATTTAAAGGCGTGGGCTGACGATAGAGAAGGTCGTAAATCGTCATCTGTATCCAAAGCGCTATTGCATGCATTTTCTTGTTTTATAAAGATGTATTTTATTAAGCGAGGCTTTTTAGATGGACGATATGGTTTTGTATTAGCTTGGCTTGCTGCACATTCAACTTTTTATAAATATATAGATTTGTGGTTACGAGAGCAGAATAATGATGAAAATTAGTTTGATAGTTACCACATATAATTGGAAAGAAGCTTTATCTATTACACTGAATAGTATCAAAAAACAAACAATGCTACCTTTCGAGGTTATCGTAGCAGATGACGGTTCTCGAAGTGAGACTAGAGATTTGATCGAAAAGTATAAAGAAGACTTTCCAACCAGCTTAATCCATTCTTGGCAAGAAGATATAGGTTTTCGGTTGGCTGCTAGTCGAAATAAAGCGATAGCCAAAGCAAAAGGTGATTATTTAGTTATAGTTGATGGCGATCTGTATTTACCTGCAACGTTTATTCAGTCTCATTCTGAAGCGGCAAAAAAGGGGACATTTGTTCAAGGTGGGCGAGTACTGTTGGGGCCAAACATCAGTAAAAAAATGCTAGATGAATATTATTTACCCTCTTTTTTTAGTGCGGATATTAGAAATCGTCATAACATGCTTGATTCTTCATTTCTGAGTAAAATATTCACTAAAACTCGTAATGATGACCGCTCTACTAGAGGGTGTAATTTTGCTCTATGGAAACAAGATGCGATTAATGTTAATGGATATAATGAAGATTTCGAGGGGTGGGGGCGAGAAGATAGTGAGATGGTGGTGCGCTTACTAAATCAGGGTTTAGATCGTATGTATTTGAAATTCAAAGCCGTCGTTTATCATATATACCATGAGGAAAATAGCCGAAAAATGTTAGAAAAAAATGATGCTATTTATAAAAAAGCAATCGGGGAGAGATTAATGTCGTGCGAAAATGGACTAAGTAAGTATGACAGATGAAGGCTACAATAATATCTAATGATTTTTATGTTTCTCGTTTTTTAATGAAAGACTTAGATGAGTCTGTATATAAAGTTTTATTTGAAAAGCAATTGAACCTAAAAAAGAGTAGTAAAACTTTAGCTAGAATTAAAGCGTTCTTACCCTGTAAGGCAGGAAGTGAAAGTAATCTTGTAGTGTTTGCTATCGAAAATATTATTTTTCTGGATTATGTATATAGAAATATTGGCAAGCCAAAGGTTTGGTTGTGGAACCCAATAACCTCTATGACGATTAAGAACAAACAATTTTTTTTAGCTTATGTTCGGCGAAGGAGAATAGATGTTTGGACTTTTGACATAGACGACGCGAAGGAATATGGTTTTCATTATCATTGCCAAATACATTCATCATCTCTTATCTCAACTAAGGATTTTAATAGTGGTAGTGCATTTTTTTCCGGCGTAGATAAAAAACGTTTGCAACTGCTTAAGTTAGTAAAAAAAGATTTATCCGCTCTATCTTTAAGTATTGACTTTCATATAGTACGAGATAAAAAAACTCGATATATAAAAGAAGATCTAGCCATAACTACGGATCAATATATGGATTTTTCTGAATATTTAACTAGAGTCTCTAGTTGCTCGGTTTTAGTCGATATATCTCAAACAAATCAAACAGGTATAACGCTCAGAGTGGTGGAAAGCTTATTCCAAAATAAAAAACTTATAACGACAAATTTGAATGTGAAAGAATTGGACTTATATCACTTAAATAATATTTACATATATGGTGCTGAGAAACGGTCTATGGCAGACTTTTTGGCTCTGCCATTACACCGGTTCAACTTCAATCTTAAATATAGATATACGCTAGAGCATCTACTAAATGAAATGCTGTGATTTTTTTTAGGGTTCAATTCATGTGTTAATCAAATTTTTTAGTACCCGATCTGGTGTGATTTCTTTAAGGCAATTATTATGCCCTAATGGGCAAGTTCGTTTAAAGCATGGCGAACATTCAAGATGAAGATTATGAATGGTTTTGTTGTCAGTCAGTGGTGGTGTAAATAGCTCGCTGGTGGAACCATAAATACCATGTACTTCGGTGCCAACGGCCGCCGCGATGTGCATAAGACCAGAGTCATTACTCACCGCCTTTTCTGCTGCTGCTAATAGGTCGATAGCGTCCACTAGTTGTGTTTTTCCGCACAAGTTGACGGCAAATTCACCAAGATGCTCAACGATGCTGTCTCCGTCGTTTTGGTCTTTCGGTCCGCCCAATACCCAAATTTGATAACCTGCTTCAATGGCACTTTTAGCCAGTTTGTGAAAATAGGCGATAGGCCATTGTTTGGAAGGGCCAAATTCGGCTCCAGCCATAAGTGCGATAGCAGGTTTGTTCGATAGATTGTGTTGTTGATAAAGGTTTTTCTGGTTTTCTGGGTCAACACGCAAAGAGGGAAATGGTATGTTTGTGGGCGGATAAGCCTGTTCCTTTGGCACACCTAAAGACGTAAAGCGCTTTACCGTTTGATTTAAAATGCTTTTATCCAGCTTGCGATGCTCATTCAGCAAAATATAGCGCTGTTCGCCTGTAAAGCCCACACGATGAGGAATCTTGGCGAAAAATGGGACTAATGCCGACTTCCATGAGCGGGGCATAATGATTGCGTGGTCATAATGCTCTGAACGAAGCGAGTGGCCTAGTTTACGGCGCGTACTAATGCCCCATTCACCATGACCTGTGGGTAGGGTGATTGCATTACGTATTTCCGGCATTCTAGCCAAAATAGGCGATGACCATTTCGGGCCAATAACATCGATGATAGCCTCTTCATCACGTTGCTTTAGCGTAATAAAAAGGCTTTGTGCCATCACCATGTCGCCAACCCAAGATGGGCCAACAATTAAATATTTAGCCATTCGAATCGAGCCAACCTAGGTAATCTTGAACGCCTTGCGCCAATCCGCGAAAATCCCCTTTGTAACCAATATCACGTAACTTGGTGATATCGGCTTCGGTAAAGCTTTGATAGGCGCCTTTTAAATGTTCTGGAAAAGGGATGTATTCGATTTCGCCTTTCCCATAATGCCCAATAACGGTTTCAGCAATGGTTCTAAATGGCTCTGCTTTACCGGTACCTAGGTTAAAGATACCAGACTTGTCTGGATTCTCTAGGAACCAAAGTTTGGTATTAACCAGATCTTCAACGTAAATGAAATCACGGCTTTGGCCACCTGCTTCATAGCCGTCATAAGCACCAAACAATTTTGGATTTTCATCAGCGAGTACTTGGTTACGGAGATGAAAGGCAACACTTGCCATGGTGTCTTTATGTTGCTCTCGAGGCCCGTAGACATTGAAGTAACGAAAGCCAACAATTTGACTTTTTGCCTTAGGTAGAACGGCACGAATGTATTGATCAAATTGAAATTTGGAGTATGCGTACATATTAAGAGGTTTTTCGTTTTCACGAGACTCTTGGAATACGGGACCAGAACCATAAACAGAAGCTGAAGACGCATAGGAAAATGGCGCTTCATGTTTCAAGCAAAAATCCAATACGGCTTTTGAGTATTGGTAATTAACGTCCATAACAAATTTACCATTCCATTCCGTGGTGGCTGAGCAAGCCCCTTCATGGAAAATGGCGATGGGTTTAATACCAAGAGTGTCGTTCTTAATTGCGTCTAGGAAATCGTACATGTCCATGTAATCTGCAATATCAAGATCAGAGAGATTAAGGCATTTTTTCCCATCCGTTAAATCGTCAACTAAAAGGATATCTTTGATGCCTTTTTTATTTAACGCTTTGATGATGTTGCTGCCAATAAAACCGGCGCCGCCAGTAACTATATACATAATACATTTGTCCTAATGTGGAAGGCTTTGTCATTGCTGATGTTTTGCCTGAGATCAGTGAGCCAAATCTAAAAAGAATCCTGAAAACCATTGTTCGCTTTCGCCCATGCTATCACTTCTGTTAGGCCGAGAAAAATATGATAGCTGCTGGTGCCAGGAAGCGGAAAGTCTTTTGCTATATTGTCTTCATTGAGATACTCATTCCAGCGACCATTTTTCAAAAAATAGTGTTGCTGAGCAAAGTCGAGTGCTTTCTCTAAGCGGTCTATTTTTTCTTCTTTGCCAATGGGTATGACGGTTATTGCTTTAAGGTATTCTGTGATCGGCCAGACCCGCTTTTCTTTATCAATGGGCTGATAGTTATTGCCATCTATTTGGTTATAAATGCCTCCATTTTTCGCGAGTCCGTGCCTGGCGGCCGTTAACCATAATTGCTGGGCTAACTCGGTATAGTCGGAGTTGGGTAGTATTCTATTCGCCTGATAAAGCAACCACACCCACTCGAAGTGATGCCCCGGTTCTACTTGGTTACCTGTTTCAGGGTGAAGATGCCAATCTGAGCTGAAAAATTCACGCAGTGTCTTTGTGTCTTTGTGATAGAAGTGCTGAAGAGACAATGAGAGAAGCGACTGGATAGTGTCTTTATAATCGCTATCCTGCGTGGCGTTAAAGGCCGCAATATAGCCTTCTAGTAAGTGCATATGTGGGTTTTGTCGGCGGATTTGGTTGGTGTCGACAGGATGTGACTCATAAAAACCACCAGATTCTGCTTGCATGTTTTCTAGCAAAAAACGGTGTGTTTTTTTCATATATTGAAGTGCGCGATCATCCTTTGTTACTTGATAGTAATGACTAAACGCCAATAAAACAAAGGCGAGAGCATAGGCATCAGATTGCTTGTCTTTTATTGAAAGATCGTCGTTTAACGAAAAGATCCAGCGTTCATCAAGGAAGTAATGTGAGGTGATAAAGTCGAAAAGTGGGGTTAGCGTTGCTTGCCATTCAGGTGTGTTTTTTATCTGGCATGCATGGCTAAAGGTGTAAAGTTGTCGGCATTGAGTGAGTAAGCGAATTCGACCCACTGAGTTTTTTGTCCAGTCGTGAGTCATACTTTCATAGCTAAAGCCTTGTTCTTGATTGATGCCATAAAGCGACCAGTTGCTTAGCAGCTCATCAAATAAGAATGATTGGCTAGATAATAGAGCGGAATTCAGCATAGTATAAAAGCCTTATTTCGTATGTTTTAGGTATGTCCAACTTGGTGAGGGAGTATGATAAGATGAGCGAATCTAAAAATCGATTATTATGTGCCTATGAACTCTTCGTATTTGAATTTTAAAGACAAACACATCCTCGTCGTTGGGGACGTAATGTTGGATCGCTACTGGCATGGTGGCACCTCTCGTATTTCTCCTGAAGCACCCGTTCAAGTGGTGAAAGTGTCCAATATTGAAGATCGCCCTGGTGGGGCGGCGAACGTTGCACTTGGTTTAGCCAAGTTAGGCGTGTCAGTAACATTGGTTGGTGTGGTTGGTAATGATGAGAATGCGGATATTCTAGCGCGTTGTTTGGAAGAAGTGGGCGTTACGTGCCGATTTGTTCGCTCTGAAAATCTGCCAACGATTACAAAGTTGCGAGTGATGAGCCGCCATCAACAACTTATCCGTTTGGACTTTGAAGAACGCGAAGACAGTCTTTCTCAGAATGAGGCGCTAGCAAGTGTCGTAGAAGAGTGTCTGCCTGAATCGGATGCGGTGATTTTTTCAGATTATGCAAAAGGCTGTCTTGCTGATGTTCAGACCCTTATTGCCTTATCGAATACCGCGAATGTCCCTAGTTTTGTTGACCCAAAGGGCAATGATTTTTCGATTTATCGAGGGGCGACGTTGGTTAAGCCAAACCTACTTGAGTTCGAAACGATTGTGGGTAAATGCAGCTCAACGAAAGAGTTAGAAGAGAAAGCGACAGCGCTTCGTAAGCAGTTTGGCTGGAAGGCCTTGCTCGTGACTCGTGGTGAAGATGGCTTGATTTTACTGAGTGAGGACAAACCGCCTTTTTCATTGGCGACGGCAGCAAAAGAAGTCTTTGACGTCACGGGAGCTGGCGACACCGTAGTGGCGGTTTTAACGGCTGTTTATGTTACCAGTAAGCGTTTTATAGATGCAGTCGAATACGCCAATCAGGCCGCGGGTTATGTGGTTGGGAAATTAGGCACGGCATCAATCAGTGCTGAGCGCCTTGAGGCCATTATGTTCCAGCGCTCACACACGTCGAATTTTGGAGTGCTCTCTCCAGAAGACTTGCTTGCACAAATTAAGTTAGCGCAAATGAATGGTGAAAAAATCGTTTTTACAAATGGTTGTTTCGATATTCTTCATCCAGGGCACATCGCTTACATGAAGCAGGCCAAAGCACTTGGAGATAGATTAATTGTCGCGGTTAATACCGATGCATCAGTAAAGCGCCTTAAAGGGGAAAAACGTCCGATTAACCATTTAGTTCACCGCATGTCTGTACTTGAAGGGGTGGGCGCGATTGATTGGGTAACTTGGTTTGATCAAGATACACCAAAAGAAATAATTGAATTTTTAACACCGGATGTACTGGTTAAAGGCGGTGATTATACTGTTGATACCATCGTTGGCGCTGATCATGTTTTAGCGCATGGCGGTGAAGTGAAAGTTCTAACTTTTGTTGATGGTTATTCAACCACTGCTATTATCAAAAAAGCGAATCTGTAAATGCAAGATAAAGACAATATTGAGATCGAAGAAGAAAATCAAAAAGTGCCAGTTTCTGGTGTGAAAACTTACTTACGTCTACTGAGCTATGTTCGTTCATCTTGGGGATATTTATTACTAAGTGTCATTGGTTATGTCCTTTACGCTGCAATGGAGCCTGCGTTAGCGGCTTTGTTAAAACATATTGTGGATGTTGTATCCGCAGGTAATATTTCTGATAGCCGATTAATGATTCCTTTGGCAATTTTGGCTGTTTTTATTACTCGAGGTATAGGGACGTTCTTGGGTAACTACTTTATGGCGAAAGTAGCGAATAACGTCGTATTCGATATACGTACCAGTATGTTTAATAAATTGGTGCTTCTTCCTTCTAATTATTACCATTCTATTCCTACTGGTCGCTTGTTGGCCAAACTGACGTATGACACAGAGCAAGTGATTGGTTCTATTACTCAGGCAATACGTGTCGTGCTGCGAGAAGGTTTAACGGTCGTTGGTTTGTTGGGTTACATGATTTACATGAATTGGCGTTTGTCTTTGTTGTTTCTGTTGGTTGTCCCGCTCATTGGCTTGGTGGTTTCTTATGCTTCCAAGCGTTTTCGTAAATTGAGCACCCGAATTCAAAATGCGATGGGTGGCGTTACCGATGTCGCTTCTGAAGCGATTAAAGGGCACGAAGTTGTTAAAATATTTGGTGGTAGTGAATATGAAATCGAACGATTTCGTGGCGCGGCCAGTGAAAATCGTCGTTCTCAGCTAAAAATGGAAATGACTAGATCACTAAATATTCCTATTGTTCAATTTATTTTAGCAATAATGATGGCCATTTTAATATGGTTTGCTTTGAGCCCAACGATTAGTTCTCATATGTCTCCTGGCGACTTTATTGCCTTTCTTACTGCGGCAGGGATGTTGGGTAAGCCTATTCGCCAATTAACTGATGTGAACAGCATTTTGCAAAAAGGCATTGCAGCGTCTTACAGTATTTTTGACTTCTTGGACTTACCAGAAGAGATAGATAAAGGGCAAACGCCAGCGATACGTTTGAAAGGAAATATTGAGTGGCGTTCGATGTCATTTAAATATCCCGGTGCGGATAAGTTGGCGCTAAAAAATATCACTTTATCCTTACCTGCTGGGAAAACCTTAGCTTTGGTTGGGCGCTCTGGTAGTGGTAAGTCTACTATGGCAAATTTGATTCCTCGTTTTTACGACTTTGATGATGGTCAATTAAACATTGATGGTGTTCTTCTCAATGATTATAAATTGACAGAGTTACGCTCTAATATCGCCTTGGTAAATCAACAGGTTGTGCTCTTTAATGGTTCCATTCGCGATAATATCGCATACGGTTTTTTGCGTGACACCAGTGAAACAGAGGTTATTGAAGCGGCTAAAGCCGCGAATGCTTGGGACTTTATTCAAGAACTTGACCATGGACTAGACACCATGGTTGGTGAAAATGGTGTACTTTTATCGGGTGGACAGCGTCAGCGCATTGCCATTGCGAGAGCTATTTTAAAAAATGCGCCTATTTTAATTTTAGATGAAGCAACGTCCGCGTTGGATACCGAATCAGAGCGAGCCATTCAGATCGCATTGGATGCTTTAATGGCGAATCGAACAACCATTGCTATTGCCCACCGTTTATCAACTATAGAAAATGCCGACATCATTGCCGTCGTTGATCATGGTGAGATTATTGAGCAAGGTTCACACAGTGAGTTGTTGGCGATGAACGGAGCTTATGCACAGCTTCATAATAAACAATTTAGCGAAACGCCGGCTTAATTATGTGGCTGTATCAAGCTTTATTGGTTTTATTTACGCCGTTAATTTTATTAAAAATTCGGCGATTTAAAAAAACCTATGTACATTATCGGGCGCAAGAGGCTTTGGGTATTTGGCCTGCGGTTAAGGCCGATCTTTGGATTCACTGTGCCTCAGTCGGAGAAGTTCTTGCGGCTCGGCCTTTGGTACTTCAATGGCGAGAAAAATTTCCAGCACGTCGTCTTTTAATTACCACCATGACGCCAACAGGCGCAGAGCAGGTAGTCAAAGAGTTTCCTTATGCTGAGCATAGATATTTGCCGATGGACTGGAGCAGCAGTGTTAGCAGGGCGCTGAAAAAACTTGATTGTAAGCATCTATTGATTGTTGAAACAGAGCTTTGGCCTAATTTATTAAAACACGCTAAGCGGCGTGGTTTGCGTATCGATGTCGTGAATGCGCGTTTGAGCGATCGTTCTTTTCAGCGTTATCAAAAATTCTCTCTTGTTTCTCGCCCTTTATTTAAATTACCTGATAGTTTTTTAGCCCATGCGCAAGCGGATGCCGATCGTTTTGAGGCGCTTGGTGCGAAAAAAGTATTGGTTACCGGAAGTATTAAATTTGACCTCGCGGTTGCTCCTGAGGTTTTACAGGCTAATTGGCGCCGACAGCTTGGTTCGCGTTTTGTCTGGATGGGAGGAAGTACTCATCATGGCGAAGACGAGATGTTATTGCGTATACATAAAGTGCTTTTGCAAAAGTATCCAGATGCTTTATTGATATTGGTTCCTCGTCATCCTGAGCGCTTTGATGCGGTTTATATTTTGGCGAAGCAGTCTTTTGAGCGGGTTGCGCTACGCAGTCAAACGCCACCAGATCAATGGGGTGATTTTGATGTGGTGATCGGGGATTCTATGGGCGAAATGATGAATTATTATCAAGCTTGTGATGTCGCTTTTGTCGGCGGGAGCTTGATTAGGCGTGGTGGTCATAACCCCATTGAGCCTGCTCTACTGGGTAAAGCGATTATTGTTGGGGCTCATACCTTTAATTTCCTAGATATCACGAACCAACTATTGCAGGTGAATGGCGCCGTGCGGTGTGAGGATGAAGCGCACTTGCAAAGCGCTGTTGTTACTCTTGCTGGTCAATCTTCTCAGCGATATCGACTAGGGCAAATAGCGTTGCGTTTTGCTGAGAAGAATCAAGGCGCAGTGACACGAGTTCTTGCGGAAATAGACTTCCGCTGAGGGACTCTTTACAATGCACGCACATTATCTCATGGGGTGCTTTGTCTTACATTAAGAAGACAGAAGCTGAGAAGCGAATTAATCGCTAACCCACCGAACCTGATCCAGATTATGCTGGCGTAGGAATCGAGATAGCAAGTTTCGCTACAGTAATATAGTAGATTGAAAAACAGTACTCTTGATAAGCGTACCTTGCCATTTCTCCTGTACGCCGCTCACTTATTGTTAGGAGCGATACCTTGAAAAAACTTTCCTTTAGTACTCTTCTCACCACTTCTTTAATGACGTTAAGTGCGACCTTGAGTGTCGCTTCTTCTTCTACGTTGGCGGCAGAAACGCTTAATGTTTATACGTATGACGCTTTTGCTTCTGACTGGGGCCCAGGCCCAAAAATAAAAGCCAACTTTGAGAAAGAGTGCGGCTGTGAACTTAATTTTGTAGCACTGGATTCTTCTGTTGGTATTTTGTCTAGAGCTCAATTAGAAGGGAAGTCTTCTCAGGCTGATGTGTTGTTAGGTCTAGATCTGAACTTGATGGAAGCGGCGAAAAAGAGTGGTTTGCTTGCTGAACATGATGTTAATACTTCTGCTGTGACCATTGCTGGTGGTTGGAAGGATAAGGTGTTTGTACCATTTGATCAGGGCAATTTTGCCTTTATTTATAACTCTGAAACATTAAAAAATCCGCCCACAAGCCTTAAAGAAATTATTGATAATCAAAATCTACGAGTAATTTATCAAGACCCTAGAACCAGTACGCCGGGTTTGGGGTTGTTGTTGTGGGTGAAATCGGTTTACGGCGATGACGCAGCCGATGCCTGGGGTCGGTTGGCAAGTCATACAGTTACTGTGACGAAAAGCTGGTCTGATGCTTATGGTTTGTTCTTGAAAGGTGAAGCGGATGTTGTGCTGAGTTACACCACGTCTCCGGCTTATCATATCGTCGCGGAAGGTGTCACTAAGTATAAGGCGGCGCAGGCCAGTGAAGGTCTTTATCCACAAATTGAAGTGGCGGCCATGATGAAAAGTGCACCTAATCCTGAGCTGGCAAAACGTTTTATGCAGTTTATTCTGCAGCCTGGATTTCAATCAACGGTGGCGACGGGTAACTGGATGTTGCCTGTTGTTAAGTTAAATGAAACGTTGCCGGCAGCGTTTGATAGTGCATTACAACCCACTAAGGTACTTACTTTGCCAGCGAGCGATGTGGCTAAAAATCGTAAGGCTTGGGTGAATGAGTGGCTTAACGCCACGACACGATAAGCTAGGTTCGATTGCTTTCTTTTCGTGCTATTAAAGGTCTACTTCCGGCGTTACTGGGAGTAGTTTTTTTCTTACTAATGGGAGCGGCCAGTCTGGCGGCTCTTTTACGTTATAGTGATATCAGCAGCTGGTCTGAGTATTTATACGAGCCCTACTTGTGGCGCGTGGTACGTTTTTCCTTGTGGCAGGCCTTACTTAGCAGTGGTGTTAGTCTGTTGATTGCTATTCCGGTCGCCTCTTGTCTTATTCATCGCCAGTTTCGTGGTCGAGCTATTTTATTGCAGCTTTTTGCCGTGTCTATGGTCGTGCCAACCATTGTGGCTATTTTAGGTTTAGTGGTGGTTTACGGTCGTACTGGCTGGTTGAGTCAAATTTTTGGCGTACAAATTCCTTTGTATGGGCTAGTGGGTATTTTACTGGCCCATGTATTTTTTAATATGCCTTTAGCAGTGCGTTTGCTGTTACAAGGTTATGGTTTGATTCCCTCCGGTCAGTGGCGCCAAGCTTCTCAGTTAGGGTTTTCCCGTTGGTCTGCATTTCGTTTGATTGAATGGCATTATATGAAAAAAGTACTGCCAGGCGCGTTTGTACTGATTTTTATGTTGTGCTTTTCCAGCTTTGCCGTGGTATTGAGTTTGGGTGGTGGACCAAAGTCTAGCACTTTAGAGGTGGCTATTTATCAGGCGTTAAGGTTTGATTTCGATTTGAATAAAGTAAGTTTTCTATCCTTGTTGCAAGTGAGTATTTGTACTTTGTTTGCGGTGGTTGTTTATCGCATCGCACCGATTAATCAACAAGATGCCAGTGTGTTAGCGGTAAAGAGTTATCCGGTGAAAGATTCCTTTTTGGCGAAAGGTGCAGACAGCATGGCTTTATTGTGTGTGTTGGTTTTGGTTATTCCGCCATTTTTAGCTATTTTTGATCCGGTCTTTTCGCCTTTATTTTATACGACCCTATTGTCATCTGGATTGTGGCAGGCGGTGTTGGTCTCTTTGAAAATAGCCTTACCCGCTGCAATTATAAGCTTGTTGTTGGGTGTGTGTTTCGTTGTACTGGCCCGTTTTTGTATGACACGACAATACTTGAGTGTTTTACCGAGCAAGCTTGAACACCTTGGAAATATGATTTTAATGGTGCCAGGGTTGGTTATCGCGACGGGATTATTTTTGTGGCTACGTGATCTAGGTTGGGGTTTCCAATCCAGTTATTGGATTGTGGTTTGGGTGAACGCTGTGATGGCGCTGCCTTTTGTATTGCGTGCCCTAATGCCTGTGTTGTATCAACAAGAGCGCCGTTTTCGTAACCTATACTTAAGTTTGGGTATTCAGTCTTGGTCACGGTGGCGCCTAGAATGGCCTTTGATTCGCGCTAGTGTCGCGCAAGCATTTGGTTACGCGCTTTTGCTCTCTCTTGGTGATATGGGCGTAATCGCGTTATTTGGCAGTCAGGGGTTGGTGTCGTTACCTTTGTATCTTTTCCAATTGATTGGCTCGTATCGTTTAGAAGAAGGGGCTTGTGTTGCTGTGGTGTTGATTTCCCTTTGTTTGATTTTATTTTATTGCTCATCTCGCCTTATTGGTGGAAAGTCAGTCGGTGGAAAAATGACGGGAGGTCATTCCCATGTTAACCATTAATCTTCAATACAATTGGGAGGCATTTCACGCGGATTATCAGGCGAATATTGCGCCAGGCATGACAACCTTGCTTGGGGGAAGTGGCGAAGGGAAAAGTACCTTATTGCATCTCTTGGGAGGTTTTCTAGAAGGACGTGGTGAGTTGAGTTTTAATGGCGACTCTTTATTGGCGTTGCCGGCCTATGAAAGGCCTATCTCTACATTATTTCAGAGTGATAATCTGTTTCCACAATTGACGGTTTGGCAAAATGTAGCGATTGGCTTATCGCCTTCTTTATTTTTGAATATTGAACAACAAGAAAAAGTAGACTGGGCATTAGGAAAAACACAACTTGTTGATAAAAAAGGACGTTTTCCACAGGCTTTGTCTGGAGGGCAAGCTCAGCGAGTTGCGATTGCTCGGGCGTTGGTGCGTAAAAAGCCTATTTTGTTATTAGATGAGCCTTTTAGTGCATTGGATCCTGCATTACGTGAAGAAATGCTTTATTTAGTTAATGATGTCACTCAAGAACTTAGTTTAACCACCTTGTTGATATCCCATTTACCTCGTGAAGCGAGTCTTGTTGGTGGGCGTGTTATCCTAATAGAAGGAGGGCGAGTGGTTGCTCATGAACCTGTCTCTGTATTGGATCAAGAGAATGCCCCCCCGCTTTTTTCTGCTTATCTTGGTGCTTCTCATCGTTCGACAATGGCTCCTAATTAGGTTGCGTATTGTCAAAATACATTATTAAAGTTAGAGGGGCGCGGTATGCTGGATGATAAGGCGTTGTTAAAGAAAGGTATTATTATGACGATTGCTTATGCATTCGTTATGTCAGTTACTGCATTGGCGGCGAAACAAGCTCAGA
>CAXBGJ010000067.1:0-14576 GCA_963975045.1 uncultured Marinomonas sp.
TAAACTCTAAACAAATTCAAGTAGTAATCGATCAACTCACCGCTCAACCAGAAGGTGTGAATAAATTAAGGTACTGTCTTAAATTATTCATCCTAATGACCGGCCCTAAAAAGGAAAAGCGTGTGGGGCTCTTATGAAAGAAAGCATGTGAGAGTGGGTCATCGCCAAGCTTGTAATTAAGAAAGCCTTGATAGCTAACGCTGTCAGGTTTTTTTTTGGCTGGAAGAAAGTGCCTCAAAAACTGAATTTGATTAAAGCTCAGTAGTAAACTTTAGAGTAATTAACTTTGTTAATTACTTCGATATAGTGCCTTGGCTTCTTCATTTAACCACTTTCTTAGGTACTGGATAGCCTCTTCATTTTTTCGACTTTCTTTATAAGCTAAAGAAAAGTTATCACCTGTTTTGAATGCACTACAAGGTAGTTTTATTAGCGCTGTTTCATCGTTTTTTTCATTCATCATATAATCATTTACAAGTGCGATTCCAAGAGAATGCTTTGCGGCTTCATAGGCAAGCATAAGATGGCTAAAGCGGTGAAATTGTATTGTGCTTGGTAGAGGTTGTCGTAGGTTTGAAAACCAGCGTTTCCAGTCTTCAAAATGACGGTCATAGATACTGTATGAAGTGATGAGTGAAAATTGTGCTAAGGGGTTGGGCGTTATGTTGAGTTTTTCCATGAGCTCTTTACTGGATATTACGTTCAACCTGTTTTTGATCGTTTCAAGGTAGCTGTAACTGCATACTGGGAATAGCTCTTCTTCATAAAACGGTTCAAATAGAAAACCCCTTTTTTCTTTTTCTATGGTGATGAAAAAATCTGCGGTTCGATCGGAAAGGTCTGGAGAACCATGGCTCATTTCAATGCTGAGCTCTAAATTTGGGTGTAGGCGTTTTAATTCAGGCAGCCTTGGAATTAGCCAATAAACAGCAAATGAGCTGTATACGGCCAACCGAATATGTGTTTTTTGCTTTCCTTTGATTTGTGTTGTGGCTTCTGAAATTTGTAGTAGAGAGTTACTAATAGTATCTAGATATTGTTTACCTTCTTTTGTTAACTCTAAATTTCTACCTAGGCGATGAAAGAGGCTTTCCCCAAGGTGGTTTTCGAGAATTCGTATTTGGTGAGATACCGCGCTTTGGCTTACGTTGAGTTCCTGTGCGGCGCGCGAAAAGCTATTCAGCCGGGCGACTGTTTCAAATACGGGTAGTGATTTCAGAGGAGGAAGCATATTTACATTATCCAATTAACTAATACTATGTCTAAATATATCATTTTATCTAATGATTTGAATTTATTATGATGCTCTTAAATTGATTTACCCTAAGGAGAGTGAAGTGTCCGGTCGTACTGTAAGTAGTGCTATTTTGATTTTAGTATTAGGGAGTTTTTTCGCGACCCTGTGTGACGTATTTATCAAGTTAGCCGGTTCTGAAGTGGCTATTTTTCAATTCACTTTTCTTCGTGCTGTTTTTATGTGCTTCATACTTTTACCTATTGTCGTTCTTAGACTTTATCGTCGATCTAAAGCGGCTGTGTTTTTAGGATTAAAGCTTCACTTTATTCGTGGCAATATGTGGGTTTTGGCTGCCGTTCTACTTGTTCTTTCTTTGGCTGAATTGTCTTTGGCGACAGCGAATGCTGTGTTTTATACCGCACCAATTTTTATCATGTTGTTTGGGGCTTTTTTCTATAAAGAGCGTTTAAGCATGGATGTCGTACTAGCGGCTGTATTGGGGTTTATGGGTATTTTGGTAATTTTAAGACCGACAGAAATTACGTTCGGAATGGTGAGTGCTATTCTTTTTGCAGTGGTACTGGCTGCAAATAGTTTATTGATAAAAAAGCTGCCGCAACAACAAGATATACTTTATGGGTTATTAGTGACTCAGTTTTTTGCATTACCTTTAGCTGGAGGGTTGGCTTTATGGGAAGGCGAAGCTTTTCAGATTGAGTTACTGGTTTACGCTGCGCTTTCTTCTGTTTGTTCTATTTTGTACAGCGTGTCATGTTTGGTTGGCTATCGCTATGTTGCGTCAAGTAAAGTGACGAGTGCTGAATATTCGGGATTGATTTTTGCTTTTTTAATTGGGTGGTGGATATTTGGTGAAACGCCTGATTTAGGGTTGTTTATAGGCTCGTTGTTGGTTATCACTCCGTTGCTATATTTAAGTCATCGAGATGTTAAGCGCTTACGAAGAGAGCAAATGCTCTCTAATACTCGATCAAACCTAGGCGCTGGTTGAGCTTTCTTGACGAAGGTTCTTAATCATTTGCTCTATCATTTCTGATAAGTCTGCCTGATCGAGGTAGATCCCGTCTATAAATAGTCTGGCTAGCCCATGTAAGCTTGCCCACGTTGTTTGTCCTATTCTTAATGGCGTATTGTTGCTCGGTAGTACTTTGTGCTGCTGTAGCTCTTCTACCCAATCTATCCATATCTTAAATGTACGTTTAGATGCTGCTTTTAATGAAGGGCTTGGGCTACCTGCTTTCCATATCGTCCTACCGTACATAAGGTCATATGTTTCGTTGTGAAGTAGGGCGTATTCTAAATAGGCATGTACGTACTTCTTAAAGCACTCTTCTGCGGTATGGTCTTGTTTGATTAAAGAGTAAAGTATTTTTTCTTGTTCGCAAAAACCTTGCTCTGCTAATGCGCAAAGTAAGGCGTTTTTATCTTTGAAATGGTGGTATGGCGCTGTTCTCGAGACGCCTACTGTATCGGCTAGTTTACGCATACTGAGACTTTCTGTTCCTTGTTCTTTGATAATTAAGGAAGCAGATTCAAGTAACGATTTAGTTAGATCGCCATGGTGATAGTGTTTTTTTAATGTAGACATTGGTCAATTAGAGCCTTTAATCTTGACATTGTCTATATTAAAAATTATCTTGACAGTGTCAAAATTGCACGCGGGCAGCGGCAAAACAAACAATAATAAACAAAGCGAGTCGTTATTATGAGTCATTCTACGTACCCAAATTTATTTGAACCATTGGATCTGGGGTTTACTCAGCTAAAAAATCGCGTACTGATGGGGTCTATGCATTTAGGTTTAGAAGAAATGAAAGGCGGAGTTGAGCGTATGGCTGCCTTTTATGCTGAACGGGCTCGAGGCGGGGTTGGGCTCATTGTCACGGGCGGTATATCACCTAATTCTGAGGGTGCTGTGTATGTTGGTGCAGCGACTATGGCATCGGAACAAGATGCGCTAAAGCACCGAGTTATCACTGATGCCGTTCACGAAGCCGGAGGAAAAATTTGTATGCAAATATTGCATACAGGACGTTACGCTTATAATCCTAAATTAGTTGCTCCTTCTGCTATAAAAGCCCCTATTAACCCGTTTGAACCTGAAGCATTAACGTCAGAAGGTATTGAAAAACAAATTCTAGATTTCATCAATGCGGCAGTTCTGGCAAAAAAAGCGGGTTATGACGGTGTTGAAGTGATGGGGTCCGAAGGTTATTTTCTCAATCAGTTTATTGCCTCTAGAACGAATCATCGTGAAGACGAATGGGGTGGTGCGTACGAGGGTCGAATCAGGTTGCCGATCGAAATTGTCGGACGGATTCGGAAAGCCGTTGGCAGTGATTTTATTATTATTTATCGACTCTCAATGTTGGATTTGGTCGAAGGTGGCAGTAGCTTGGAAGAAGTGGTGACGCTGGGGTTAGCCATTGAGCAAGCTGGAGCAAGCATTATCAGTACCGGTATTGGTTGGCATGAGGCAAGGGTGCCGACGATTGCAACTAAAGTACCTCGCGCTGCATTTACTTGGGTTACAGCAGCATTACGTAAATTATTAACGGTTCCTTTGGTTACTTCAAATCGTATCAATACACCGGAAATAGCGGAACAAGTGTTGGCTCGTGGTGATGCTGATATTGTATCAATGGCGAGGCCCTTTCTCGCGGACCCTGAGTTTGTTTTGAAAGCAGAGCAAAATCGTGCAGATGAAATCAATACTTGTATTGCGTGCAATCAAGCTTGCTTAGATCATGTGTTTGCAAACAAATTGACGTCATGCCTTGTTAACCCTAGGGCGTGCCATGAAACCGAGTTGGTTATTTATCCAACAGAAAGCCCTAAACACATTGCCGTTGTTGGCGCTGGACCTGCTGGGTTAGCATTTTCGACAACAGCGGCTAAGCGTGGGCATAAGGTTACCTTGTATGATGGGGCGAGTGAAATTGGCGGACAATTTAATATTGCCAAGCGTATTCCGGGGAAAGGCGAATTTTATGAAACATTACGCTACTACAAGCGCCAAATAGAACTGACGGGAGTCGATCTACAGTTGAATACGCGAGTGAATGGCGACTTATTGAAAAAAGGTCAATTCGACGAGATCGTGTTGGCGACGGGTATTCTACCCAGAGCTCCTGATATTGATGGTGTTACGCATAAAAAGGTAATGAGTTACTTAGATGTTATGAATGGCAGTCCTGTTGGTAAACGCGTAGCTGTCATTGGTGCCGGAGGCATAGGTTTCGATATTTGTGAATACTTGATCGATTCTGTATCACATAAGGCGCAAAACATTGAAGGGTTTATGTCTCAGTGGGGAGTGGATATGACACTTTCAGCTCGGGGCGGTGTGGAGGGGGTTAAGCCTTTTTTTGAAAAATCGGCGCGAGACGTTTTTTTATTGCAACGTAAGAAAAGTAAAGTAGGGGCAGGTTTAGGGAAAACGACAGGATGGATTCACCGTACGGAGTTACTCAAAAAAGGTGTTGTGTTTTTGTCTGGTTGTGATTATCAGCGTATTGATGATGAAGGGCTTCATGTCTTAGTTGATAGTGAGTATCAGTGTTTAGATGTCGATACTGTGGTTGTTTGTGCTGGACAAGAACCTAATCGATTATTAGAAAAGGAGCTTGACCAAACCGTATACTTTATCGGTGGAGCCGACGTTGCCTCGGAGTTGGATGCGAAGCGAGCGATCAAGCAAGGAACAGAGCTAGCATGCTCTTTGTAAGCTTTCTTTAAAGTATCGCTGCTCTTTGGGCGTAATGGAGTGAGACGAAAAGCTCCATTACGCCCATTGCCTTTTATATAAAGTATTAATCGCCGTTTTTAAGGAGTTCATCGAGAGTCTGCAAACGATTGGTCACTTCTTTTTTGTCTAAATCAATTAAGTTCTGTTGTTTTAGGCTGTGTTCAATCATTTGTTTTTGGTGACGTACAAACGTCCAGTGGGTCGAGAGGCTGGCTTGTTCGGCTACTCGAATCAGACCTTCTAGTAAGCGTAATTGTACCGCCAGACACGTTTGTGAGTATTGGCGTATCTGATCATAGGCAATGTTGGCGAGGTTTTGGAAAGAGGTGGTTTTGTAGCTAACGCGTTTAATACCATCTTCGTCGTATGTTGTTCCTTGTGGGAAATGCTCCTGCGTCAAGTTGCAGATCATGGCAGTCAATTTATCAACACAAGCAATGGCGGAGTATGGGTCATTAATACCGGGAGAAAGAGCCCTTAATGCGATTTCAATAAGCTGATGAACCGCGAACTCTGGGTCTTCGATTGGTGTGCGTTTGGGTCCCAAAGTAAAGCCGTTATGTAAGTTTTTTTCATCCTCTTTAGAAAGGTGTTTGATGTGGCAGTTCATAGTGACCATAAGATTCACTACAAAATCCCCCGGATTAACGGACACTTCAAGGTAGCCATCTAGCTTCTTCATTACTTTTGTTAAGTGCGCATAGTTAATGGTTTGAATGTAGCCGCATGCTGGGCTTTTTAGTGGAATGGCTTCTCGTTTATTCACAGGACTAACGAGTTTTCTCTCAATATCTAGTTTTGTTATGGCGTTTTTTTCGTTAGAAGTTGTGTCTTCTTCCTTTTTTTGTTGTTTAAAGATCTGATTGATACTGTATTGCAGCTCTGAATAAACATTGTCAATTATATTGTCTGACTGCAGGTTTTGTGAAACATGATGGATGAAGTAGATAAGTAAAAGAATGCCGCATAGCGTCATGGCGATAGCCCCAGCGAAAGTTAGGCCAGGTAAAAAATGACCCTTTGCAAAGTCGTCTGTCATACGGACCAAAATAAGGCAGTAAATAAAAAGAGAGATAAATACACCAAGTACTATTTGGGTGCTTTTGTCTTCCATGAAGTTACGAATTAACCTAGGTCCAAATTGAGATGATGCCGTGGTGAGGGCGACAATGGTAATTGAGAAGGTAATGCTGACCACGGTCATAACGCTGCTAGCTATAGTGGTCAGTAAACTACGAGTGATGTTTGCATCAGCATGGTATAAAAAAGCCAGCCAGTGAACAGAGTCTAACCCTGCGTACAAGTCAATAAACAGCAAGATTGTACAGCTTGTTATGGTGAGAAATAAGATTAAACAAGGCGTGAACCAAAAGCTGGTTTTTATTGCATCATAATTTTTTAATAGTTTTGTATCTTTTAATATCGACAGCAGCAAAAATTACATCCTTATGTGTTTCAGTTTTCTGGCTCGGCTAAAAGCGTTGATATCTACTGATTTTTCTCGTTCGGCTCGCCTGTTTTTAAAAGCTTCAGTAAGTCTTCTCTTTCTATACTGCCTTTTTGTGCCAAGTCCAGTTGATATTGGTATTCGTTGTTCCAGTCTGTTGTTCTAGGAATCAGCTTTGATAGGTCGTCTATAGCAGATTTCATGACTTTTAAATACGCTTGAATATTTTGCTCTTGGTTGATCAAAATATTTTTTAGCGCCGTACCGCTGCTGTGTCTGAGGTACAGCTTCAGAACATTATTCTGCTCTTCAATAGCTTGTATCTTTATTTTTTGTTGCGAAAGTGATTCTTGTAAGTTGGCAATCAGATCATTCTGCTCATTTGCCTTAAGTGTTGTTGCTGCGTCGTCTTTACTTGGTTGTAGAAGAAAATAAGAAACGCCTGATGAAGCGACCACGCTCAAAAGGAAGCACAGTAGAATTGGAATTAAATATCCTTTCGGTTTCTTTTCAGGTATTTCTTCGCTAAGAATTTTTTCATCATTACCTTTCGGGGGCATTATCAATCCTCTTTTTTCGGCTTAATTAACTATCTGTTAGTGTGCGTGTTTGTCGTGAAAGGACAAGGTTTTTGTTCTATTTTTACGTGCTATCGGCATTATTGGATGGCTTTTATGGTGAATATTATTTCCAAGATGCTTTTTGAAACTACAGAATGCGGTTTTGTTTTCCCCATAGTGCACGTAAAATACGCGCTGACTATTACAGTGAAGTAATAACCTACTAAAATAGTCAGGTAAATACTTGATCAAAACAGTAGGTTTTGTGTACTATTTACACTCAAAGAATAATCTAATTTGGATAACTTATGCGCCTGACAACAAAAGGTCGTTATGCGGTAACCGCCATGCTTGATCTGGCATTGCATTCGGATCAAGGGCCAGTGTCTTTATCGGATATTTCGAATCGACAAGAAATATCCTTATCGTACCTTGAACAGTTGTTTTCTAAGCTTCGTAAGAAGGCATTGGTAACCAGTGTAAGAGGTCCAGGTGGTGGGTATCGTCTGAGTCGTTCAAATGATGATATTTTTGTCGCACAGATAGTGGATGCCGTAAATGAGTCGGTTGATGCGACTGGATGTAAGGGGCGCAGTGATTGCCAAAGCGGTAACACTTGCCTTACTCACCATTTATGGTGTGATTTAAGTGATCAAATACATGATTTTTTAAGCCAAATCAGCTTAGAGCAACTGGTTCACCGTAATGAAGTACGGCAAGTTGCAGAGCGCCAAGATCTTGAAGGCCGAAAAAATGGCTTTGAGAATAGTAAGATAATCGCGGCGATAGTTGATTAAGTAAAGAATAAATTAGTAGAGCGTGACGCACTGATGCTCAGTGTGTTGGCTCTTATGATGAGTGAGTTTTTATATGACTGAGCAGATAGATAAGGCGCTGGCAAGGGAATACGAAGCCGGTTTTGTTTCTGATATAGAGTCAGAAACGTTTGAGCCTGGTTTGGATGAGGGTGTCATTAAACGTATTTCTGAAATGAAAGGTGAGCCTGAGTGGATGCTTGAGTGGCGTCTAAGTGCATTTCGTGAATGGCTTGAAATGGAAGAGCCAGATTGGGCATTAGTAGATTACCCGAAAATTGATTTCCAATCGATTTCCTACTATTCAGCACCAAAAAGTATGAAAGATAAACCTAAGTCTTTGGACGAGGTTGATCCTGAATTGCTTCGTACTTATGAAAAGCTTGGTATTCCTCTAATAGAGCAACAAATGCTGGCTGGCATCGCAGTTGATGCTGTGTTTGATTCAGTCTCAGTGGTAACTACTTTTCGAGGTAAGCTAGAGGAAGCGGGCGTTATTTTCTGTCCGATTTCTGAAGCGATTCAGAAATACCCTGAGCTTGTGAAAAAATACATAGGCAGTGTTGTACCGAAGAAAGACAACTATTATGCCGCATTAAATTGTGCTGTGTTTACGGATGGCTCCTTTGTTTATATTCCAAAAGGCACGCGTTGCCCAATGGAGTTGTCTACCTATTTCCGCATTAATGAGCAGAATACAGGTCAGTTTGAACGCACCTTGATCATTGCGGATGAAGGCAGTCATGTCAGTTATCTTGAAGGTTGTACTGCACCACAGCGAGATGAAAACCAATTGCATGCTGCCGTGGTTGAATTGGTAGCTATGGACAATGCGGAAATTAAATATTCCACCGTTCAGAACTGGTATCCAGGAGATGAAAACGGTAAAGGTGGTATTTACAACTTCGTTACCAAACGTGGCATTTGTCATACCAGCGCCAAAATATCTTGGACTCAAGTAGAGACAGGCTCTGCTGTTACTTGGAAATACCCTAGTTGTATTTTGAAAGGAGATAACAGTGTAGGTGAGTTTTACTCTGTTGCCCTCACTCGTGGTCGTCAGCAAGCTGATACCGGCACTAAAATGATTCATATTGGTAAAAACACCAAGTCCACTATCATTACGAAAGGTATTTCCGCTGGTAAGAGTAACAATAGCTACCGTGGTCTTGTCCGAATGAATCCAGGGGCTGATGGTGCACGTAACTTTACTCAGTGTGACTCGTTGTTAATTGGCGATCAGTGTGGTGCTCATACTTTTCCTTATGTAGAAAGTCGTAATCCATCCGCGATTATCGAGCATGAAGCAACCACGTCTAAAGTCAGTGACGAGCAAATGTTTTTGTGTCGTCAACGAGGTCTTGATCCTGAAAAAGCCGTATCCATGATTGTGAATGGCTTCTGTAAGGAAGTGTTTAAAGAATTACCAATGGAATTTGCCGTTGAAGCGGGCAAGTTACTAGAAATTAGCCTTGAAGGCTCTGTAGGTTAAGGAATTATTGAAGATGTCGAACACTGAAAGTTTATTGACGATAAAAGATTTGTACGCAAGCGTAGAAGAAAAGCAGATCATCAAAGGGTTAAGTTTGGATATTAAACCTGGTGAAGTGCATGCCATTATGGGGCCAAATGGTGCGGGTAAAAGCACTTTAGGTTATGTCTTGTCTGGTCGTGATGGTTACACGGTAGACAGCGGCAGCGTAACGCTAGATGGTAAAGATTTGTTTGAAATGGAAACAGAAGAGCGCGCGCGCGCGGGTTTGTTTCTGGCGTTCCAATACCCTGTTGAAATTCCTGGTGTGAGTAACTTAGAGTTTCTGAAAGCCTCTGTTGATGCGCAGCGTGAAGCGCGTGGTGAAGACGCTATTACCTCTGCTAATTTCTTGAAAGAAGCCAAAGCGGCTTGTAAGCAAGTTGATTTGCCTATTGCCTTCCTAAAGCGTGGCGTAAACGAAGGTTTCTCTGGTGGTGAGAAAAAGCGTAATGAGTTGATGCAAATGCTTTTGCTTCAACCAAAACTTTGTATTCTTGATGAAACCGATTCTGGTTTGGATATTGATGCTTTGCAAGTCGTTGCAGAAGGCGTCAATAGCCAGCGTTCAGCGGATCGTAGTTTCATCGTTGTTACGCATTATCAGCGTCTTTTGGATTATATTAAGCCTGATTTTGTTCATGTCTTGTCTGACGGCAAGATAGTCAAGAGTGGTGATGCGACGTTGGCTCATGAGTTAGAGTCCCAAGGATATGCTTGGTTGCAAAAAGAGCCAGCTAAAGACGAGCTTGAGGGGTAATGCATGAGTGAATGGTTAGAAAGCGCCATTACTCGAGCGCAAGGTATCAATGACTGGCTCGCACCTAAGCGTGTGCATGCTCTTGAGCTACTATCGACGACGAAGTGGCCAACACGTAAAACTGAAGCATGGCGTTATACACCGTTGCGAGCGGTTGAGCGTACACAAGCCAAAGTGATCGATACTGCCGTTAATTTGTTTCCTGTTGCTATTGCTGATTTTTCTGCGATCGAGCTGGTCTTTGTTAATGGTAAATTAGATGAATCACAATTGGTGAAAACCTTACCAAAAGGCTTGTCTGTTACGTTAGGTCGTGACTTAGAAAAGGCTCAACAAGCGCACGCGTTGACGACTTTTTCTACTGTTAAGCCTGAGCGTCATTTATTTGGTTTGATCAACGATGCATTGGCGCAAGATGTTGTTGTTGTAACGGTTGCTGACGGTGTTGATGTCGCAGAGCCTTTGCGAATCAGTTCTTTGTTGAGTCAAGGTGCTGAATCTCATACTCGTGTACAAGTGACATTGGGTGCTGGTTCTCGTTTAGCTGTCATTGAAGATATTCAGGCGCAAGGCGAAACGTTAAGTACCGCCTTTGTGGAATACCATGTCGAATCAAATGCACGACTAGAGCATTATCGTTTCGCGCTTCAAACAGGCACCAATGTCTCAATTGGTGGAAGCCATTTTGATCTGCATGATCGTGCAAAAATGCACAGTACCATCGTGGGTTTCGGCAGTGATTTATCTCGTTTAGATACGGATATTATTCATGCCGGTGAGTTTGCGGATGCGAAACTCAATGCAATGTATTTGCTTGATGGTAAAGAGTTGTTTGACCTTCATGCAACGGTTGAGCATGCCATGCCGAACGGTACGACAGAAGAAAATGTGCGATGTATTGCGGCAGATCGTTCACGCGCTATTTTTAATGGTCGTATTCATATTCATCGAGACGCTCAGAAAACCTTGGCGGAATTGAATAATCGCAATCTATTAATGTCGAATACGGCGGAAATTAATACCAAACCTGAGCTTGAAATTTACGCTGATGACGTGCGTTGTGCTCATGGTGCGACGGTTGCTCAGATAGACAAGCAGGCGTTGTATTACTTGCAAACTCGCGGTGTGAGTCGTTCAAAAGCTCAGGTGATGCTCAACTTTGGTTTTATTAACGAGTTGATTGATTTAATGCCAAATGCAGCGCTAGCGGAGTGGGTTCGTCCTATTATTCGTGAGCGATTTTCGCAAATGGAAGTGAAGTAAGCGAGAGTCTAATGAGTTTTGATGTAGCGGCTATCCGTGAGCAATTTCCAATTTTAAAGCGTCAAATCGATGGCAATCCATTGATTTACCTCGACAATGCGGCAACAACTCAAAAGCCGCAATGTGTGATCGATGCACTGGTTGATTATTATTCGACATGTAATTCGAATGTGCATCGTGGTGCCCATCGTCTTGCGGATGAAGCGACGAAGCGTTTTGAAGCGGCTCGCGACCTCGTAAAAGACTTTATTAATGCGCCGAAACGTGAAGAAGTCATTTGGACAACAGGCACCACTGAAGGTATCAATATAGTCGCCAACGGTTTGAGTCAGTTGTTGTCGACAGGCGATGAAGTGATTGCTACTGGTATGGAGCATCATGCGAATTTGGTGACGTGGCAGCAGGCTTGCAAAGTAGCTGGAGCGACCTTGAAAATTATACCTGTGACAGAAGCTGGTGAACTAGATCAAACTGCTTATGATGCGCTGTTGAACGAACGTACTAAATTTGTCGCCTTTACTCATGTGTCTAATGCGCTCGGTACGGTTAACCCCATTAAAGAAATGACCGCTAAGGCTAAAGTCTTTGGTGCTTGGGTGTTGGTTGATGGTGCACAAGGTGCGGCTCATTGTAAGGTTGATGTACAAGATATTGGCTGTGATTTTTATGTTTTTTCAGGTCATAAAATTTACGCTCCGATGGGTATTGGCGTACTTTGGGGAAGAGAATCTCTATTGGCGTCTTGGCCTGTTTGGCGTACCGGCGGAGAAATGATCTCAACGGTGACGTTACAAGAGGCCACATGGAATGTACTGCCTTATCGTTTTGAAGCTGGGACACCCAATGTAGGCGATGCCATTGCAATGGGCGAAGCGATTCGTTGGTTGATGGCATTGGATCATGATGGTCTTAAAGCCCATGAAAAAGCCTTGTTAGATCGAGCGACGCAACTAGCTGAAGCTTTTGAAGGTCTCACAATAGTTGGGAATGCCAAAGAGAAAATTGGTGTATTGAGTTTTGTCATGGATCACGGACATCCTGCAGATATCGGTTTTTTACTGGATCGTCAAGGCATCGCTGTTCGTACCGGTGACCATTGTGCTCAACCTTTAATGGCACGTTTTAATGTGCCGGGAACAGCTCGTGCGTCTTTCTCTGTTTATAATACATTAGAAGAAGTTGATGCATTGTTTGTCGCGCTGAAAAAAGTGCGCTCAATGCTGGCTTAGGAGATATCTATGACGGCAACAACATTTGATCCTGTCTCGAGCGTGTCTTTAACCGCTTCTGCGCAGAAATATTTCACCTCAAAACTGGTAAAACAGCCCGGGAAATTGATTCGATTAAGTACTAAAGAAAGCGGCTGTACGGGTTTTTCTTATGTACTTGATATCGTTGATGTCGCTTTGGAAGAAGACACCGTCTTGTCGTTTGGTGAGATAACCTTTGCGGTAGATTCACAGTCTGTCACCATGCTCAAGGGAACAGAAATTGACTTGGTGCGCGAAGGTGTTAACGAAGTTGTGAAGTTTAATAACCCTAACGTCGTAGCCGAGTGTGGCTGTGGCGAAAGCTTTAGTGTGAGTTAACTTCATGCAGAAAATGGTAGTGACACAGCGTGCCTGTCCGGCACGACGAGTACCAAGCGGTGAGCCGGTGAGTATTCCAGAAGGACAATTTATAACGATCAATCAGAGTTTGGGAGGCAATTACACTGTCACCTGGCAAGGTAACATGCTTCGAATTGATGGAACGGATGCAGAGGCGATCGGGCAGCAGCCAGAAGTTCTAAATTTTGAAGATCTTGGTTCTGGTCAGATTAGTGAAGATCAAGTTTGGCAGGCGTTGGATACGATCTATGACCCTGAAATCCCCATTAGTTTGGTGTCTTTAGGCTTGGTTTATAAGGTATCGCTGGATCAAGAAACGAAATCTGTTTTGATTGACATGACGTTAACCGCACCGGGTTGTGGTATGGGGCCGGTATTGGTAGGCGATGTGAAATATCGAGTCGCAAAAGTTCCTAATGTTGAGTTAGTTAACGTTGAGTTGGTGTTTGATCCGCCTTGGTCGCGAGAAATGATGAGTGAAGAGGCGCAGTTAGAAGCGGGTCTTTTCTTCTAATATCAACGGTTGCTAAGTCTTCTGTGGCTAAGTCTTCTGTGGTTAAGTGAAGTCGAATACAATAGGAAACGGCCTTAGCGATTTGTTAAGTGCCGTTTTTGTTTTTTTAATCGGCGCTTTTGTTGATTCAGCGCCATTTTTTATTTTTACTCGTTTAATGAAAAAGAGGGGAGTCATGTCCTTACCTGATACAGAAGAGATTGTTGCAGATCTGTCATTTTTTGACGATTGGGAAGACAAGTACAAATATATTATTGATCTGGGTAAATCATTGCCTTCTTTTGATGATGCATGGCGTACACCTGAGCGTTTGGTGAAAGGCTGCCAGAGTAGTGTTTGGATTCAGCCTGGTAGCGAGCAAGATGCAACGAGAGGTGAGGTGTTAATCTTTGCCGTAGACAGTGATGCCATCATAGTTCGTGGTTTGCTTGGGTTGGTATTGTCCGCTTTGAATCATAAAACACCTGAGGAAATACTGGCTTTTGATATATCTGCTTTTTTTGAGTCGTTAGATCTTGAGCGTCATCTAAGCCCAACTCGTGGTAACGGCTTGCGTTCTATTGTGAATCGTATCAAAGGTATCGCACAGGCAGCGGCTTGATTTTAGAGTGTTTTTATTGGAGAGCGTTAAATGAATACCCCCGTTTATCTAGATAATTCTGCCACCACACCGGTAGACCCAAGAGTTGCTGAAAAAATGATGGCGTGTCTGACGCAGGACGGTAATTTTGGTAATCCGGCGTCCCGTTCCCACCTGTTTGGTTGGCGTGCTGAGGAAGTGGTAGAAGACGCTAGATTGCAGGTAGCGACGTTAATTAACGCCGATTCTCGCGAGATCGTTTGGACCTCTGGTGCTACAGAAGCTAATAATCTGGCGCTCAAGGGAGTGGCTCATGCTTATCGTCAAAAAGGTCGACATATTATTACCTCTATGATTGAGCATAAGGCAGTGCTAGACCCTTGCAAGCAGCTTGAGAAAGAAGGCTTTGAAGTAACGTATCTTCAGCCAGATTGTCACGGTGTTATTTCTCCAAATCAGGTGGAGGAAGCGCTTCGTGAAGACACGATTCTAG
>CAXBGJ010000068.1:0-14539 GCA_963975045.1 uncultured Marinomonas sp.
GTAATATTAGACCAATCTTTGGTCAATAGTGGTGCGCACAAATAATGTAAAAAACATAAACAAAATTCTATTCGCCTCTAAAAAGGCAAAATAAAACACTGTCAAACAAGATTTTTATAGTTTTTTGTACTTAGAGGGGACGCTTCGCACTGAGTAAGCGCAAAAATTGGAAGTGGCATCTTGAAATTTATATCACGGGATATGCGTAGCAACCACAAACGGTAAGGCTACTTATACAATGTATTACAAAAGGAAAAATTAAAATTAAAAAAAACTATGATTTTTTATCAAAAAACTCCGGACCAATAAAAAAACAAAGCATGAATTACTCTTTAACGTACTGAGGGGTTATTTCAAGCACGTCAGATAATCGAACGAGACGAACACCGTCAGCCTCTAAATGATTAAGGCGCTTTTTTAGGTACGCCATTGTTTCAGGATAAGGGTGACCTATCGCCAACGCACTACCATGACGCCTTGCTCGCTTTATTAGGCGAGAAAATTGCTTATCAATCGCTTTTTCCGTTCGAATATTATCCAAAAAAACATCACGACTGACTGTCTTCAAACCATGTTCTTGGGCTGTTTTTTTCGCCACGCTTTTAGGGCTCGTTAAACTGTCAATGAAAAATAGAGAGTGGCCTTTTAGTACTTCCATAACCCACTTCATGGAATCCGCCTTGGTCGTTAATAAGCTTCCCATGTGATTATTCACACCTTGAATTCCGGGCAAACCGTCTAAATCCTTATTCAAGGTCGCTTTTAACTGATGTTCGGTCATATTGGCATACAAGCCACCAGGGCCCAATTTCAACTCTCGCTGGTTTTCCATTGGAGCATGCAACAAGGTGATTCTACCTTGCTCTTTCGCTGTTAACGCCGTTGGTAGAGCAAAAGGGGTTTCTGGCAAAATAGCCAGAGCGACTTCATAAGGTAATGCCAACGATGATTCCATTCCTTGTCGATTATACCCAAGATCATCGATCAAAATCGCAATCCTTGGCATTTTTGGATGCACGTCAACCGCCAGAATTTTAGCGGGAACCACCTTTTTTTCAGGTGCTTTATGGTCTAATTTCGGTTTAGTCGCCGATGGAAACGCTTTATCCTTGGAATGGACATCAGACTGTTGACCAATCGGCGCATCCAAAAATGGCACCATCGCTGGAACCCAAGGTTGTACAGGCTCCAACACTGGAAAATTAGGCGCTATATGGGCATTCGGGATTACTGGATTATCAGACACTTCCAATGAAGTGGATTTTATTAGCTCGATCTGCTTTTCAGAATCAATATGTTCTTGTGACGTTTCATTTTTTTGAGGAACAACAAGAGGCCCTACCTGTTCAGAAAGAAGGGTAGACACCTCAAAGGAAATTGGGCTTTCTTGTTCAGTAATTTGAGTTTCTTCAAGTTGAACCGCATCGTCATCATTAACGATTACCCTTGGTGCACGATCCAACTCATTTGCCCACCCGTACAAGGAAAACAAAAAAAACATAACAACAGAGACTTTCTTAAAATCAAACAAGCGAGTGTTTACCAAAAAAATACGTTTACTTAAAAATTACTGTTTCTGAACTAGCTTAGGCAGAGTTTTCAGAATAGTAACAGCTTGAAATAACTGAAAGTCCGTTTGTGCGAGTTCACTAATATCAGACTTCACATCTGCGCTTGTTCGTTCTTCACCACCCGTACCGTTGTCTAAATGCCCCTTAAGTTCTGCTTCTTTAATAAAGAACTGTCCCTTTTCAAACGTCAACGTAGCTTGTGGAACAACAAGATCAGGCGTAATACCTTGCGCTTGGATAGAACGGCCATTTGGCGTGTAATACAAGGCGGTGGTTAACTTTACCGCATCGCCATTGGACAATGGAACCACCGTTTGAACGGAGCCTTTACCAAAGGTTTCCGTTCCCAAAATCACGGCGCGCTGATGATCTTGTAAAGCACCTGCCACAATTTCAGAGGCCGAGGCGGACCCTTCATTTACAAGTACGACAAGAGGAACTGTCCCAAGTTTGGTATTTTTCTTTGTTGCCATAAACTGCCCCTTAGACATTTCATGGCGACCGTTGGTGTAAACAATCATACCTTCATCAATAAAGGCATCTACGACGCCAACGGCACTTTGTAAAACACCACCAGGGTTGTTCCGTAAATCTAAAACAACGCCTTTAATTTTTCTTTCTTGCTCCAGTTTATCAATGGATTGATAAAACTCTGATGCACTATCACCTTGGAACTGACTGAGACGAAAATACGCAATATCATCGTCTAACCATTTTTCAGTAACACTCTCATCTTCGACCAAACGACGTATAAGTTCGTAGTGTTTAACCTCCCCATCGCGCTCAATATCTAAAGTCACTGTGGAGCCGATTTCACCGCGCATGAGTGTCACAATATCTTTCATACCAAGATCTGTAATTAACGTATTATCAATCTTAATAATAACATCGCCAGGTAAAATCCCCGCTTCCGCTGCTACCGAAGCATCAACTGGTGTGACGATTATCAAATGGTTGTCTCTCATTTCAACTTCCACACCAATCCCCGCATAATTTCCAGAAGTCAGCTCATTGAAGTCAACCAATTCACTTTTTGTAAAATACTCTGAATGCGGATCAAGGCCTGACACCATACCTTTTAATGCCTTATTGAGAATGTCTTCATCAGACAAAACTTCTACATATCCTTCACGAATGGTTTCAAACGTTTCAACAAAAGATTGAATTTCAGCGGTCGGTAAAATGGACTTTTCTTGGATGTCTGCAGAAAAAGCAGGCTGCGCTAATAACACCACAAATAAAAAGGGAATGTGCTGTCGCAGTATATTGATCATATTTATTCCTATTACTTCTTTACTGGCCGCTGGTTTGTGTTTGTCGTGTAAATCAACCAGCATTCACCCAAGAGAGTGGCTTTAATGGCGTGCCGTTATGGCGAATTGCAAAAAACAAAGCAGTATCTGGGCGGCCACCTGTGCTTCCAGCCATGGCGACAGTATCATTCGCCCCAACCCATTCACCTACTTCTTTTAATAAGCTCTGATTATAACCGTATAATGACATGTAACCATCACCATGGTCTAAAATAAGTAAAAAACCAAAACCTCGCATCCAATCAGAAAACACCACCCTACCTTGGAAGATAGCGCGAACCGGTTCTCCTTCTTTGGCGCGTAATGTCACTCCGCCTAAATTAATACTGCCATCAATTGGCAACTCAGCAATGGCCCTCAAAGGACGGACCAGCTTGCCACGTTGCGAGGAAAAAGGCACATCCTGATCAGGAATTTTTATGTCCGCAAGCACTTCTTCTAAGCGCTGTAACATTTCTTGTAAATTTTGCTGATCTTTCAATAATTGCTTCGAGCGTTTATCACCCTTCGCCAAGTCACTGTCTAGCTTGGCCAGCAAGATACGTCGATCGGCCTGTTGGCCAGTAAGGCGACTGCGCTCTGCTTTTAACAACGTTTCTTCTCTCGCTTGCTGAGCGCGATGACTTCGAATGCTTTTCTCCACAAGATTCAAATCACTCACTTCATTGATGAAGCCGTTAATCAGAGACTGTCGAGCATTAGAAAAATAACGATTGTATTGCACCAAACGCTGGGCATCTTCCGAACTGTCACCGTTCAATAACAACTTAATGCTTTCTTCATCGCCGGAACGATAAACCGCCCTTAATTGGGCGGCTATTTGTTCATTTTGTTGTTGAATACTTAACTGTAGAGAGCGCTGCTGAATTCTTAATTCTCCTAGCTGCTTTTCTCCTTTTTTTAAGCCATCTTGAATGCTTTGAATTTTTTTAAGCAGCTCTTGAATGTCTTTTTCTTTACCTTCAAGCTGCTTTTCCACATCAGAACGTTCAGATTTAAGATCCTTCAGCCAACCATTAAGCTTCTTTAAATCTTTCTGTAATGTTTGTATTTGCTGTTTAGCCTCCTCCGGTGTTTGTGGTTCGCCTGCCGCCCAGCCAACACTGGACAGCAAGCACAAACATAAAAGAAGGCAACGAGATAATAAGATCATCCTAGCCTCAGGCGTGCGTGAGCAAGCTCACACCGGTCATTTCAGCAGGTTTTTCCATTCCCATCATGTCCAATAAAGTCGGCGCAAGATCACACAATGCCCCTTCTTTTATGCCGACACCTTTTGTAGGAGTAAACAAAACCAAAGGTACAGGTCCAATCGTATGGGATGTCAGAGGCTGAGAACCGTCATCGCTTAGCATTTGTTCTACGTTTCCATGATCCGCGGTGATCAAACACTGACCTCCGTTCACTTCTAATGCTTTGATGATTCGACCCAAGCAAGCATCTACCGCTTCAACGGCTTTCACCGCCGCAGAGAAAATACCGCTGTGGCCAACCATGTCGCCATTAGCAAAGTTACAAATAATGGTGTCGTATTTACCCGCTTCGATAACCTCAACTAACTTGTCTGTGACTTCCGGTGCGCTCATTTCTGGTTGTAAATCATAGGTTGCAACATTGGGTGATGGTATCAATTCGCGCTCTTCACCTTCAAATAAGGCCTCTTCACCACCGTTAAAGAAGAAAGTGACGTGAGCATACTTTTCAGTTTCAGCGATCCGAAGTTGTTTCTTACCCTGTTTCGCTAATACTTCACCTAACGTATTACTCAACGCAATCGGAGGAAAAGCCACATCTGCTTTGATATCTGAAGCAAATTCAGTGAAGGTAACAAATGACGAAAACTTCGGATACACCGCACGCGTAAAACCATCAAAGTTAGCATCGGTAAAAGCACGTGTTAATTGACGAGCACGATCTGGACGGAAATTAGCAAAGATAATGGCATCGCCATCTTGGACTGGAGCCGGATCACCCACCACGGTTGCTTTTACAAATTCGTCATTTTCATCACGGTCATAGGCCGCTTGGATCGCCTCTTCCGCAGTGTCAGCTTGAAACTCACCTTTACCTAACACAATGGCGTCATAGGCCGTTTTTACTCGGTCCCAGCGATTATCTCGGTCCATTGCAAAATAACGTCCGGTTAATGTCGCTATCTTGCCTACACCCAGTTCCGCTAATTTGGCTTCCAACTCAGCGGTTGGTGTTTTTGCAGAACGCGGTGGTGTATCACGACCATCGGTAAATCCGTGAACATAAACCGCTTTTGCGCCGCGTTTTACCGCCAATTCGCACATCGCCATAATTTGCTCGTGATGACTGTGAACACCACCATCAGACAACAAACCTAAAATATGCACTGCTTTACCGGCTGCAACCGCTTTATCAACCGCATTGACTAAGGCTTCGTTTTCAAAAAAAGAGCCATCTTCAATGGCCTTGCCGATGCGAGTAAAGTTTTGATAAACAACACGACCAGCGCCCAAGTTCATATGGCCGACTTCAGAATTACCCATTTGGCCTTCCGGTAAACCCACAGCTAGGCCAGATGTTTTAATTAAAGTATGAGGATGATTTTTCCACAGTGCGTCCCAGTTGGGTGTGTTTGCTGCGGCAATGGCATTGGATTTAGAAGTCTCGCTGTATCCCCATCCATCAAGGATAAAGAGCGCTGTGGTCTTTTTGTTCATCTTAATCTACCCCGTAAATTGATCCTGATTATGACTCGATACTATCACAGGCTTGTAATTTTGTTACAGGTTGGTGCGTCTATAAAGGCTATTAGTTTCATTAATGGAACCTTAGCGACGCATTTTATTTTACCAACAACCAATCTCGAAAAATCACCACTTGTTCGAGATTCGCCTTGTCGACAGGATAAGACAAAAGATATTCATGAGGGGTTGCAACCGCTTGACCAAAAGGTGCCACCAGCTCGCCTGTTTGCAAACTACGTTCTGCCAAAATTGTTGGCATAATCGCAATCCCCATGCCATTTTTGGCGGCTTCCAGCAGCATATGAAAGTGTGCAAAAGAAGCCCCAGCAAAAGAACCGCTTTCTAGCCCTTGAGAAACCATCCAATCAGGCCATGCATTAATACGCGACGATAAATGTAGAAATGGAAAACGCGTCACATCGTCGACTTTCCATTCATCAATGGCTTTATCAGCAATACGCGCTAATAGCGCCGGTGAACACACAGCCACCACATGCTCTCGCATCAGTTGATGTGAAATCGCTCGTGGCCAATGATCTCCGCCGTAATGCAAAATAATATCGATACTTTCGGGGTCGACCTTCGCGGCATCGTCTAATGAGCGGACTTTAATCTGAAACTGAGGGTTAGCAAGTTGGAATTTGGCAAGGCGAGGCATCAACCAATAAGACGCTAAGGTCGGCAACGCTGATATGGTGAGTGTCGTTTTCTCATCTTCGCGGTGCAGCATCCGCAAGCAGGCGTTTTCCATACCATCAAGTAAAGGAACTACTTCTTTGTAATACGCAGCCCCGGTTCCCGTAAGCACCAGACGTTTATTTAATCGTATAAACAAGTCACGAGACAAAAACTCTTCAAGGTTTCGAATTTGTCGACTGACGGCGCTTTGAGTCAGGTGCAGTTCTTCCGCAGCCTTTGTAAAACTCAAGTGCCTAACCGAGGCTTCAAAACACTTTAACGCGGTTGACGATGGGATATAACGGCGCATGGAGGCGTTACTCATTAACAAAAAAACAGTAAGACAATAACTGTACCTTACATCACTCTTATTCCCAAACAGTAAAATGAAAAAACGCACCACAAGGATGCGCTTTATCAATTTAATAAACTATTCAAAACAATAAACTAATCTAAAGCATGAGACTGCTGCCCAAGATGATAGGTGTGTGCACCCACTTCATAGAACATGCGCTTTAACTCTCTAAAAGGTATGTCTCTTAGCAAGGTGGTTGGAATCGATAAGCTTTCCCTCTGGCCTGCAAACCATTGGGCTAATTCTGCGCCAACGACCGTGCCAGGGCCAATGCCTCGCCCACTGTAACCCGCTACACTAAACAAACCATTCTGTAATTGCTGACAATGAGGCAAATGGTCTTCGCTGTAAGCAATCTTTCCTGTCCAACAATAATCCCATTCCACTTTATTAAGAATCGGGTACATTTCCTTTACTCGTTGAGAGGCCCAGTTCGATAACACATTACCTTCGCCTCCCATGCCGCCAAATACTAAGCGCCCTTGTTTATCAAGACGAAAAGAGCTCATGACAGTACAGGTATCCCAAACGCCTTCTTTATTCGGCAGAATACTCGCTAGTTGTGCATCGGTCAGCGGCTTACTCGCCAGCTGAGAGTAAAAAATAGGCACAAACTTACGCGCTTGCTCTTTTACACCGTGTTCGCTGTAAGCGTTGGTCGCCAAAATGACTTTTTCAGCGTGTACTTCTCCACCATTAGTGTGAAGTACCCAGCCGTCTGGTGTTGGCTCGATCTTATTAACCGGAGAGAATTCAAATAGTTTTGCGCCTTCTTTCAGCGCCGCGTCGGCTAACCCTCGAGCATACGCTAGAGGTTGAATAGTGCCCGCTCGCGGATCAAACAATGCGGAATTGAACTTCCCAGAACCAATACGAGACTGGGCTTCCGCCGCATTCAGTAATTGCACAGGCGCACCACGGCGAACCAATTGTTCATAACGTCGTTCTAATTGCATCAATCCAGCTTTGCCTACGCCAGCATGCAAGGTGCCATGACGTGTTGCCTCACATTCAATGCCGTATTCATCGATCAAGCCATAAACATAATCAGGCGCAACCGCCAGCGCGTCATAGAGTATCTTGCCAGCATCCGCACCAATGGTTTTATCAAGCTGATCCGGCTCTAACCATAGTCCGGCATTGGCAAGACCAACGTTTCGACCAGAACCGCCAAAACCAACTTCCTGCGCTTCAACAACGGCGACTGATATCCCTAACTTCGCCATATGCAATGCCGCCGACAATCCGGTAAAGCCACCACCCACGATAACCACATCAACCTCTAAACGCCCTTCTAATGACGTTAATACAGGCGCCGCTGGCGAGCTCGCACGCCACAGGGAATCACATAACAACTTAGACATAACGACCACCTCTGAAGCGACCATGGCAGACAATCAAAACGCAAAGTACGACTCAGAATTCGCCGAGCCGTACAAGGGACTATTACTCGAAAACAATACCTTGAGCCAATGGCAAATCACCGCCATAGTTCACTGTATTAGTGGTACGACGCATGTAGTTTCTCCATGCATCGGAACCCGATTCACGACCACCACCCGTTTCTTTCTCACCACCAAATGCACCACCAATTTCTGCACCTGATGTACCGATATTAACGTTAGCAATACCACAATCAGAACCCGCTGGCGCCATAAACAATTCCGCTTCACGCATGCTTTCCGTAAACACAGCAGAAGACAAACCTTGTGGTACTTCGTTCTGAATTTCAATTGCCTCTTCGAAGGTGCTGTACGTCAATACATACATAATCGGTGCAAAGGTTTCTTCATGAACAATCGGGGCATCATGAGCAATACGAACAATCGCAGGCTTCACATAAAAACCACCCGCTGGAACACCTTCTGTTACGCGCTCGCCACCACAAATAATTTCGCCACCTTGCTGCTGAGCGGTTTTCAATGCCGCTTGCATAGTGTCAAAACTTCTTTCGTCGGTTAACGGTCCTACTAGATTCCCATCTACCAATGGATTGCCCACACGAAGAGAACCATAGGATTTAGCTAGACTTGCAACCAAACCATCCACCACACTTTCGTGGGTAATCAAACGACGTAACGTAGTACAACGTTGACCCGCTGTTCCTGCCGCAGAAAAGACGATCGCACGCAACGCAAGGTCAAGATCAGCAGACTTAGATACGATCATCGCATTGTTACCACCAAGCTCTAACAAAGAACGACCAAGACGACCTGCCACTGTTTTCGCAACAGCACGACCCATCACGGTAGAACCCGTTGCAGAAACCAGTGGGAACGTTTCGCTCGCGGCAATGGCTTCACCAAGCTCACGATCACCAATCATGACAGACACCGCTGCTTTCGGGATATCTGGCATATCAGCAATTACATTTTGTGCAATTTGGTACATAGCCAACGCACACAAAGGCGCTTTTTCAGACGGTTTCAACAATACAGGGTCGCCACAAACCAAACCAAGCATGGTATTCCACGCCCAAACCGCCATCGGGAAGTTAAACGCCGTGATCACAGCAACAGGACCAAGTGGGTGCCATTGCTCCATCATACGATGTCCTGGACGTTCAGACACAATAGACAAACCGTGCAACATACGAGATTGACCAACGGCAAAGTCACACACGTCGATCCACTCTTGTACTTCGCCCAATGCTTCAGGAAGGATTTTTCCCGCTTCAAGGGAAATCACTTGCGCCAATTCATGCTTGTATTTGCGTGCTTCGTCACCAATACGACGAACCAATTCACCGCGACGTGGTGCTGGAATAGTACGCAGCACTTTAAACGCGTCTTTTAATTCCGCGTTTACCGCTTCAAGTTGGGCAGGCGTGGCATTATTGAACGTAGACAATTTAGCGCCATCAATTGGGCTGTGAGCAGAAAAGACGCTGCCTTGCCCTAACGACTTAGTATTACCTGTTAACACACTGAAATAAGTGTCGCCCTGTTTTAGGGTATTAATACCCAATGTGTCTAAGCAAGCTAATGACATGTGAAACCTCTTAAGATTAGTTTATTAAGTGAAATTCTATCCCTCCACCATAACCAGCTCATACGATAATGAGAAATACCGATTTCCTGCCAGTGGTCTAGTTTTTTCCTATGGCTTACCCCATACTCCTATAGGCATATTTAGAAAGACGTTACTCAAAAAATAGAAGGCTTTTTCCATGGACATTCGGTCATTACGCTACTTTATCGCCGTATATGAGGAACGCAGCCTGAGCGCCGCCGCCAAACGCTGTTTCGTAGCTCAGCCCTCAATATCCACCACCGTGGCGCAACTGGAAGCCGACTTAAGCACCAAGCTGTTTGTGCGTCACTCTAAGGGCGTTTCTCCAACAGACAGCGGTTCACAACTGTATCCTCATGCGTGCAAAATGGTCAGCGATCTCAGCGCAATGCGCAGCTTGTTTATCGATTCACCCGCGCCATTAGCTCTGTCTATTTCACTTACGCCTTTTTTGTCAGGTGCATTGATCAGCCAAGTCATCAAAACCATGTTGGATGAAGTGTCAGGCTTAACGCTAAAACTGGTCGATGAATCCGAAAGCGCCGATCTACGTTTTACTTGCAGCCGATACACCTCAGACGAAGATGTGTTTTATCCTCTTTGGGAGGACGACTATGTGATCGCTATGCCGTTGGATCATTGGTTAGCCGACTTTCCTTCTATTTCTATCAAACAAATAGACAAGCAGCCTTTCATATCTCGAACGCCCTGTGACATTTTGGAATCGTGGAACTACCTCATGCAAAAGCAAGAACTCACCACGGATGTTCGCGCTCAGGTGAAAACCGAGGAATATGCGCTGGACTTAGTCGCAGCAGGTTTAGGCATATCCTTGATTCCCGAGCATTCGTCTCGAGGGCGTGGTGATCTTTGCCTACGACCACTTAACGATGTCAAATTAAAACGGGTTGTGGGTTTAGCACATAAAAAAGAGCGTAGCTTCCCAGCGCACCTTATCAATACTATTTTAACGGCCAAGCAGCAGTTATTAGTCAACAAGAACCCAGCATAAAGACGACTCGTAATACTTTTATGCATTATGAAATGCATTTTTACCTTTTGCATTACCGCTTATCACTGCACTAAAGTAACTAAAACGATTTCAGCCATTATGGGGAACACTATGACACCTTCTGATTTTTTTAGTGCTTTGTGGAACAGTTACACTCAAATCACACCACAAGCTCAGCGTATTCAGCAACTTTTTGAAAGCCATGGCGAAACTGTATTAAACGATCATGTGGCTTTTCGTACCTTTAATAACTCGCCAATCTCTTTGGAAAAACTAGAGCCTCAACTCGAAGCCATCGGTTACAAAGCCTATGGTGCTTTTGTTTTTGAAAGTAAGCATCTCAAAGCTCGTTGCTATAAACACAAAACCGATGCGGACTCCCCAAAAATTTTTCTCTCTGAATTATTGGTAGAAGAATTACCACCGCACTGCCAAGACATTATTGGGAAATTCATCGCACAAATTCCTGCTGATGCAGTGCAATCTCCAGCTGTTTTCTGGGCAGGGAAATTATGGCAAACGCCAACAGAAGCCGACTACCTTGCCTTGGCGGAACACAGTGAATACGCAGCCTGGTTATCCACCATGGGATTACAAGCGAACCACTTTACCGTCAGCATCAACCATCTTAAGAAATACCCAACCATCGAAGCCGTTAACCAGATGCTTATCGATGAAGGTTATGCGTTAAATCAAGTGGGAGGCTTAGTAAAAGGCACACCGCAATCATTCTTGGAACAGTCTTCAACCATGGCCGACAAAGTGGATTACACCTTCGGCGATGGCAAACAAAGAACCATTCCAAGCTGTTTTTATGAATTCGCTCGACGCCACTTCATGGCAGACGGGTATCTATTTGACAGCTTTATCGAAGGCAACGCCGATAAAATCTTTGACTCCACCAATACAAAGTAAAATGGCCAACATCATAACGAGCCCTTAAGAGCTCGTTATGATTCGATTTCTCTCTCATTTCCCTACTCACCCCATCATATCTTTGTCACCTTTGTCTGAGACTATGTACCGATTCCACTCGGCGTGTATAATGCTGGCAGTTTAAATATGGGCTTTACTATTATGATTAACCAACTTATCGAATTTTCTATCAACCACTGGGAAATGGTCGCCATCTTTTTAGCGATTCTTGCCACACTACTATTTGTTGAAAGCAAGGGCGGTGCACAGGGGTTAACACCTTCAGCAGCCACCAACTTAATGAACAGCGAAGACGCTGTTGTTGTCGACATTCGTCCTGAAAAAGAATTCAGCACTGGCCACATCACTGGCGCATTAAACATTCCTGCGACTAAGATGAAAGAAAATCAAACACGTCTTGAGAAACACAAAGACGCCCCAATCATTATAGTATGCAAATCTGGTGTAACCTCCGGCGCAAGTGCAAAAGACTTGAAAAAAGCAGGTTTCACTAAGGTATATAAACTTCAAGGCGGCATTGCGGAATGGCAATCGTCTAACTTGCCTTTAGTTAAAGGATAAGAGACAAAAATATGGCTTCTGTTACTATTTATTCGAGCAACTACTGCCCATTTTGCACAAGAGCAAAACAACTGCTATCGTCTAAAAATATTGCGTTCAATGAAATTTGCGTTGATGGCAACAATAAACTTCGCCAAGAAATGACCCAAAAAAGTGGACGCACTTCGGTCCCTCAGATCTGGATCGGCGAACAACATATTGGCGGTTGCGATGATCTTTATGATCTTGAACGCCAGAAAAAAATCGATGGCTTACTGGCTCAATAATGATTTACTTGCCTAATACATTTGGCAGTAACACAATATTTAAAATATAAAAAAGGAATAATCATGTCTGATACCGCAGAAGCAAACGTAGCAGCAGAAACACAAGAACCTCAAACACCACAATTGTCTATGCAACGCGTTTTCTTAAAGGATATTTCTTTTGAATCGCCTCGCTCACCAATGATTTTCCAAGAAGAATGGAAACCAGAAGTTGGCTTGGAATTAAACACAAAAAGCCGCCAAGTAGGCGAAAGTGTGTATGAAATCGTACTAGAAATCACCGTCACAGTTAAAAACAGTGGCCAAACGGGTTATCTAGTACAAATTCAACAAGGCGGTCTGTTTGTTGTTTCTGGTCTTGATGAGCAGCAATTACACCACGCCCTTGGTGCTTTCTGCCCAGCAACCTTGTTTCCATATGCTCGTGAAAACATCGATGCGATTGTTGTAAAAGGCAGCTTCCCTGCCATCATGCTTGCACCAATCAACTTTGATGCGCTGTATTTAGAAAGCCTACAAAAGCAACAAGCTGAAACAACTCAATAGAAACCATTGAGTGATGAAAAAAGGAGGCCACGTGCCTCCTTTTTTATTGCATAATAGCCAAGGATCGCCTTTTTAATATCATCAGTACAAATGGAAGCTGTGATGAAAAAGAAAAAAAAACCTTGCCCTAATTGCCTTAAAGCTCGCTGGTTACTACTTTACCTAGGCTGCTTTGCTCTGCTCGCCATATTGGTCGCCAATCAGTTTTTAGAAAAAGGAATGTAATGTGAGGTGGTTCTTTCTTTGCTTAAGTATTAGTTTTTTAGCTGGCTGTGCTACGTACAAGCAGGACATTGATGCTGGATTAAGCTTAGCGAAAGAAGGTGAATGGAAAAAAGCCGAGGATAAATTAGACGGTGTTTTAGACAACTCTCAAGACAAACTACTCTATTACATGGAAATTGGCGCTCTTGCCCAAAACCAAGGAGATTATGAGCGCAGCAACACCCTTCTCGAACAAGCTGAAAGATTAAGTGATACTTTCTTCCAAGAAAATTTTTCTAATCGCTCCTGGGCTTTATTGAGCAACCCAAGACAAAGCGACTATCGCGGTAGTGGCATGGAACGCATTTACATCAGTTATCTCAAATCCATGAACTACCTTGCACTGGCGGAGAAAGAACAAAACACCGCTAAAAAACGCCAATTGAACGACGCCGCCGTAGTTGAAGTTCGTCGCATTGACATCAAACTTAATGAAATCCGCGCACAAAACCCCAGCTATCAAGATCTCAATGCCAAAGAAAACCAAGCCTTTTACATGAAAGCATTGAGTTGGTTAGGCAACTTCTACACTGGTGGACGAGACACAGATAAATTCCTCTACCGTGATGACGCCTGGGCGCGTTATATGGAAGGGCTACAATACGAGATCAATAACGAATACGACGACGCTCGTATCAGTTATCAAAAGGCGGCGAATTTGTATGAAGACGGTTACGCAATGCAATACGACTTGCCCAGTACGACCGCTGAACGAGCCTGGTTAGACACCATTCGCATGATGCAAAAAGGGGGTTTTAGTCAAAGCGAAATACAGCAAAAAATTAATGATAAACTCTCGCCCGACATGCAAGAAACGCTCAAGCAATACCACAATGGTGGTGCGGAACTGGTTATTTTGGAACACCAAGGGTTTATTCCTGACAAAAGCGAAATGACCTTATTACTGTTCTCAGATCCTCGAGCATACTCTTTAGTGTTAGAGCCGCTTCACGGCGGCGGAACAACGCAGACAAATGATGCTTTTCGTTGGTTTACCATGGTGTATGCCGACATCAATCCACTGAATTTGATCGCCAATTACAAAGCGGGCGGTGCATGGGGCACTTTTTCCGGCATTTTTACTAAGCGCGTTATTCTTGGTCGCCCTGTTTGGCAGCAACTTAGCGCCGCAAATGTAGATAAACTACTGGCGCAACAACCCATACGCGTTACCGTGCCATACTATCGTCGCTTTACCTTGGACCAGCATCAACCAAGGTTAAAAACGAACGGATCAGCAATAACAGAAGCAAACCACAGCTTAAGAATGACGTCTCTTGCTGACATTGCCTTCCAAGAACAACTAGC
>CAXBGJ010000069.1:0-14467 GCA_963975045.1 uncultured Marinomonas sp.
TTTCAAAAAGCGGATGAAAAAGGCTTCTCAAAGCGTCAATCTGTGCAAATTAATCTTTCTAGATGTGCAATACGTCAGAATCACGTAAATTTGGCTGCAATCTATCTAAAACAGGCAAAAGAAATTGCTGATTTGCCTCTGATTGGTTTGATGACGGAGCTCAATCTTGTTTTAATACACGGTAGTAATAACAAAGCTCGCTTAATTTTTAATAATATCCAGGCTGATAAACAAATTGCCCGAGGATCGGTGCATTTTGATGAGTACAATTGTCTGTCGTGGCATTTAATTGCACGCGAGACTGACCCTACACTGTATTCATCTGCGAGTAATTTTACATGCCTGAATGGCTCAAGGTATTGACATGACCACTGAAATTCAAACGGATGTTTCTGTAAGTAAAACAAGTACAGATACCATTAATATTGGTAAACGATTAAAAGCAAAAAGACTAGAGTTAGAGTTTGATGAAAGACATGTTGCCACAGCACTAAAAATCCCAATTGATCAAGTCCGTGCGCTTGAAGCCAATAACTTTCAGTTTTTCCGCTCCGTGACATTTGCTCGGGGCTTCCTAAAAAGTTACTGCCGTCTTTTAGGTATAGATCATTCCGAAATGTTACATGCATTTGACGGTGAGCGAGAGGGGGCAGAGTCTACGATCAAACCTGTCGACAAGGTAAATAAACAAACGCACCTAGGTGATCCTTTTGTTATTTTTATTTCCGTCGTCATTGTTGCTGTTTTGGTTTTCTTGGTTTTTTGGTGGCCTTCTCAATCTAGCCAAACTGTGGCTGCTGATGACACAAATGATGAAGTAACCGAAACGATTATGGCCCCAGAAACGGAGATAATTGAACCGGTTTTGAATGAGTCAAATGAACCTATTTCTATTTCCAATGTATCTAGTTCAAATTCCAGTACAGGTACAACTCTTGAAACAAATGATTTTGTTGAAGATAACACCGTTAAGGATGAGAAAACGTCTTCGAATGACGGTGTCGTAACAGGACTTTCAGCAGAGACAATGGCCATTCTAGAAGAAGCCGGAGTTAGCCCTGCTGAAGTTGTAAGGGCGACCGCTGCGGTTCCGATAGAGCCTGTCGTGCCTCCTAAAGCGCCTTCTTACTCTCATGAAGTTGAGATGATTTTTGACGAAGACTGTTGGACTGAAGTACGCGATGCCACAGGAAAAATTTTGTTTTCAGGGGTGAAATCTGCGGGTAGCAAATTGGCGTTAACAGGCAATGCACCATATAGAGTTGTATTGGGTTACGCCAAGGGTGTGTCATCTTTGAAATACAAAGGTGAAGTATTCGATTTTTCTTCTTTTACACGTAAAGATTTGGCTCGATTTGAGCTCAAGTAGAGACTCTTATGCATTTTGAATCACCTATTAAACGTCGTCTTTCTCGTCAGATTATGGTGGGGAACGTACCGGTTGGCGGTGGTGCGCCGATCAGTGTTCAGAGTATGACGAACACAGAAACATGTGATGTTGATGCGACAGTGGCGCAGATCCGAGCTATTGCTAACGCGGGGGCGGATATTGTTCGTGTTTCTATTCCCTCTATGGACGCTGCTGAAGCCTTCAAGAAAATACGCGAGGCCGTTTCGATTCCTCTCGTTGCTGACATCCATTTCGATTATAAAATTGCTCTGAAAGTTGCCGAATATGGGGTTGATTGTTTACGAATTAATCCAGGTAATATCGGTAATAAAGATCGTATTCGTGCCGTTGTAGACTGTGCTCGAGATAAAAATATTCCTATTCGCATTGGTATAAATGCCGGTTCTTTAGAAAAAGATTTGCAGAAAAAATACGGAGAACCAACGCCTGATGCGCTTGTCGAATCCGCGTTTCGTCAAATTCAATATTTTGATGAACTTGATTTTCATGAGTATAAGCTAAGCCTGAAAGCATCTGACATTTTTATGACGGTGGAAGCGTATCGTAAAATAGCGAGTCAGATAGATAATCCATTGCATTTAGGGATTACTGAAGCCGGAGGTTTACGTTCTGGAACAGTGAAGTCATCTATCGGCCTTGGTTTACTATTAATGGATGGTATTGGTGATACGTTGCGCGTTTCTTTAGCGGCAGATCCTGTGCAAGAAATTAAAGTGGGTTGGGATATGTTGCGCAGTTTGAAACTGCGCAGTCGAGGCATTAACTTTATCGCCTGTCCAAGCTGCTCTCGCCAGAATTTTGATGTCATTAAAACCATGAATGAACTAGAAGAGCGTCTAGACGATATCACGACGCCAATGGATGTCGCGGTTATTGGCTGTGTTGTGAACGGTCCTGGTGAAGCAAAAGAAGCGGATATTGGTCTTGCTGGAGGTTCTCCTAATAATCTGATTTATCAAGATGGTAAGCCAAACAGTAAAACAAAGAATGATACGCTCGTTGATGATTTAGAAAAAATGATTCGAGATAAGGCGCTTGTAAAAGAACGAGAATTAGCCAGTATCATTGTGAAAATTTAAGGATCTATTGTGGCTCGAAAAATTCAAGCAATCAGGGGGATGAATGACATCCTGCCTGATCAGTCTTCTGTTTGGTTGTATTTAGAAAAAACGGTCGCCGATGTTGTTAAGTCTTATGGTTATCAACAAATTCGTTTTCCTATTGTTGAAAATACAGATTTGTTCAAACGTGGTGTTGGTGAAACTACCGATATCGTAGAAAAAGAAATGTATACCTTTGATGACCGTAATGGTGAATCCTTAACCTTACGACCAGAGGGAACCGCGAGCTGTGTGCGTGCAGCTGATCAAGCTGGCTTGTTGTTTAATCAAGTTCAGCGCTTGTGGTACACCGGACCAATGTTTCGTTATGAGCGCCCTCAAAAAGGACGTTATCGTCAATTTCATCAAATTGGTGTGGAATCTTTTGGCATGGGCTCTGCAGACATTGATGCGGAGTTAATTATTTTATCGGCTCGATTGTGGCAGAAGCTAGGTCTTTTGGAACATGTTGAGTTGCAGTTAAATACTATCGGCTTGTCGACTGAGCGTGAAGCGTTTAAAGCCGCTTTAGTTGAATATTTGACAGAGTTTAAGCATCAGCTTGATGAAGACAGTCAGCGTCGTTTGGTTTCTAATCCATTACGAATACTAGATTCTAAAGATGAATCAACTCAGTCCGTTCTTAAAGGTGCGCCTAACCTTGAGGACTTTATTGGTGAAGAGTCACAAGCACATTTTGATCGCTTACAAGCGATCTTAAAAGCCAATAATGTGCCGTATATTATCAATCATCGCTTAGTTCGTGGTTTGGATTATTACGGTAAAACTGTCTTTGAATGGGTAACCAGTCACCTTGGCTCGCAAGCTACAATTTGTGCTGGTGGTCGTTATGATGGATTGGTTGAGCAGTTAGGCGGTAAGTCAACGCCAGCAGTGGGTTTTGCGATGGGAATAGAACGCTTGGTTCTTCTTCTTGAAACCTTGAAATTAATTCCAGATACCGCCAAGTTTTCGACCGATGTGTTTGTTACTAGCATGGGTGATGATGCCGAAATAGCGTCTTTTGTTTTAGCGGAAAGTATTCGTGCAACAGATTCAAGTCGAGTCGTATTACGTCACTGTGGCGGTGGGAGCTTTAAGAATCAAATGAAAAAAGCCGATAAGTCAGAGGCTCGTTTCACGATAATTTTAGGGCAAGATGAAATTGATCAAGGTGTATGTCTGATCAAAGACATGTCAACAGGTGAGCAGCATGTTTGTTCACTGGGTGATGTCCCAACATACATTGATGACAATTTATAATTTTATTTTACAGAATGCCGCTTTTTATACGATTAAGCGTCATCTTGAACGAGGAACTAAAAGTGGCTGAATTAAAAACTGAAGAAGAACAAATCGAAGCGTTTAAGGCTTGGTGGAAGAAAAATGGTGTGATGTTAATCGTTGTTGTAGCTGTTGCTGCTGGCGGTTATTTTGGTTGGCAAGCTTGGAAAAATAGCCAAGCAAACTACACCAGCGAGGCCTCTGCGCTTTATCAAAACTTAGTTCAGGCCGCCGCAGATTTAAGCGATGAGAATAATCAGAAAACAGTCACCTTTATCGCTAAGCAACTTACTGATGATTATGGCGACACAGGCTATGCCATGTTTGGGCAGTTATTTTTGGCTCGTGTAGACGCTGAAAATGGCAAATATGATGAAGCGATTAATGCTTTAGATATTGCCATTACTAAAACACAAGATGTCTCCTTTGTTGCGATTGCGAATCTACGAGTAGCTCGCTTAATGCTTCAAAAAGAAGATTATACAGGAGCTCTAGCTCGTGTAGAAAAGGTATCTGAAGAAGAGTTTGCTACACAGCAACAAGAATTAATGGGCGATATTTTAATAGCACAAGGTAAGCGCGATGAAGCGCGTATCGCCTACCAGAAAGCGAGTGAAGCATTAGGTGCTGGTGTAAACCACCCTTTGCTTGATATTAAACTTAAGGATTTGGTGAAAGGCTAACTATGAGCAAGTCACTTTTTTTCATTGTATTGTTTGCTACTTTAATTATTCAAGGTTGCTCGAATTCGCGTCCGGCTTTACCTGGCCTTCCATCTGTAGAAAGTAAGGTTAAACTTAAGACGGCATGGCGAGCAGGTGTAGATAGTGATTTTGGTGAGTCTAGTGAGCGGTTTAATCTTGTTGCAGAAGATGGTTCTTTATTTTTTGTAACGAAGAAGGGAACGGTTTACGAGCTTGGGCAAAAAAATGGAAAGAAGAAAGGCTCTTTTTCTACTAACTATAAACCAAGCTCAGGCGTTACACGTCATGGTGATGTTTTGTATTTTGGAACATATGATGCCCAGTTCGTTGCTGTTTCATTAGTAAGTCAATCTGTGTTGTGGGAAAAAGTGTTGAGCTCAGAGGTGTTGTCTGAGGCTTCTTATGCCGCAGGTAAATTAGCGATTCAAACAGCCGATGGTTGGTTAAGCGTACTCGATGCAGAAACAGGCGATACTTTGTGGCGAACAAAGGAAGATTTGCCATCTTTGACGGTACGTGGTACAAGCGCTCCCATTATTGCTGATGGCAAAGTCGTTGCTGGTTTTGCTGATGGTAAGTTGAAGGCGTTTTCTCTACAGGGTGGTGATTTACTTTGGTCTTATGATGTAGGAAAGCCTGAGGGTCGTTATGAGATAGAGCGATTAAGTGACATTGATGGCCGCTTAGTAGTAAAAAGCGGCGTTGTTTATGCTGTGGCCTATAATGGTACGCTTGCCGCACTTTCAATTGAAAGCGGCCGTCCACTGTGGCAACGCAGCATTCCTAGCTCAGTTGGTGTCGCTGTAAGGGGAGAGCTGTTGGTTGCTGTTGATATGAAGAGCAAGGTGATTGCTCTGAATGCAAAGAATGGTACTGAAGTATGGGAAAATGCAAATCTTGTAGACCGAGATTTGATTACACCTGAATTTTTCCAAGATTATGTCGCTGTGATGGATCGTGGTGGTTATGTTCATTTACTTGACCTTATAACGGGCGAAGTGGCTGTTCATAAAGTAGCCGATAATGATGTTCCATCGGGTAGTCGCATGGTAGCGAACGACAAGCGATTGTTTATTCTTACGCCGAACTCTAACGTGACGGCATTGAGCTATTGAAATCAATTTTGATTTCTTTTTAGCGATTTTTTAAGAGGCTGCCATCCCTTTTATTGGGGTGGTGGCCGCTTTGTATTTTTATAGGTAAAAAAATGATTCCAGTTATTGCATTGGTAGGTAGACCCAATGTTGGCAAATCAACGCTCTTCAATCAATTGACGAGATCCCGTGATGCTTTGGTTGCCGATTATCCAGGCTTAACTCGTGACCGTAAATACGGTGATGGTAAGCTTGGTGAGCACGAATTTATTGTGATTGATACTGGTGGTATCAGTGGTGATGAGCAAGGTATTGACGAAAAAATGGCACGCCAGTCTTTGTTGGCGATAGAAGAAGCCGACGCTGTCTTGTTTCTTGTAGATGGTCGTCATGGTTTAAACCCTGCAGATGAAATGATTGCCAATCATTTACGTCGTTCGAATAAAGTGGTTTCTCTTGTTGTCAATAAAACCGATGGTATTAACGAAGATATAGCCTTGGCTGATTTTTATTCGTTAGGCTTTGGGGATTTACATCCGATAGCAGCCTCTCATGGTAAGGGTGTACACATCTTAATTGATAAGGTGATGTTGCCATTTGCAGAGAGAGTTGAGGAAGCCAAAAACCAAATTAACCTAGAGTCTCGTGGTATTCGTATTGGTGTGGTGGGGCGTCCAAATGTTGGTAAATCAACACTGGTTAACCGCATGTTAGGTGAGGATCGAGTTGTTGTGTTTGATCTGCCAGGTACAACCCGTGACAGTGTTTATATTCCTTATACGCGCAATGATAAAGAGTACACTTTAATTGATACGGCAGGCGTACGTCGTCGTAAGCATGTTAAAGAAGCCGTCGAGAAATTTTCGATTGTTAAGACGTTGCAGGCGATCCAAGACGCCAATGTGGTTATTGTGGTTATCGACTCCCATGAAGATCTGGTAGAACAAGATCTTCATATGATTGGCTATGTATTGGATGCAGGTCGTGGTGTAGTGCTTGCCATTAATAAATGGGACGGACTTAAAAAAGACGAACGTGAGCACATTAAGAGTGAAGTAGAGCGTCGTCTAGGTTTTGTTCCTTATGCCAAAGTACATTACATTTCAGCCTTACATGGCACTGGTGTTGGTGATCTATACGATACCATTGAAAGTACTTATGAGTCTTGTTATGCAAAATGGTCGACAAACCGTTTGACGCGTATTTTGGAGGACTCGGTAGCAGAGCATCAGCCTCCTATGGTGAACAGTCGTCGTATCAAGCTAAGATACGCACACCAAGGTGGGTCTAACCCACCGCGTATTGTTGTTCATGGTAATCAGACTGATTCTATTCCGGGAAGTTATAAACGCTACCTTGAAAATAAATTCAGAACCGTGCTTAACATCACAGGTACGCCAATTATTTTTGAATTTAAATCGTCCGAAAACCCTTACGCACCGAAAAAATAAACTTTATTTTTGTCTGGTTGCCTAAAGTCTCCAAGTATCTTTGTATAGCAAAGGCATTTGGAGATTTTTTTTGTACAAAATGTATAAAATACCTTTCTAAATTCCAAGTTATTCACTATTCTCGCGCCAATGGCGTAAACCTTTTTTTATAAGTATCGCATTATGCGTGCTTTCTTTTTTGTTCAAAGGACATCTATGAAAATTGCAATCCTTTCTCGTAATCCTCGGCTCTACTCTACTCGTCGATTGGTTGAGGCTGGTGAAAAGCTCGGTCATGAGATGGATGTTATTGATACGATGCATTGTTATATGGACATCACAAGCAGCAACCCAGTTGTTCGATATGACGGTAAGGCGTTGCCTAAATATGACGCGGTTATCCCTCGAATTGGCGCATCAGTAACTTTTTACGGAACGGCTGTTGTTCGTCAGTTTGAAATGATGGGTACTTACAGCATTAACGAATCTGTCGCGATCAGTCGTTCGCGAGATAAGTTGAGGTCTTTACAGCTGATGTCACGTAAAGGGTTGGGCTTGCCAAAAACAGGTTTTGCAAACCATCCTGATAAAATCAGCGATTTACTTAAAAATGTTGGCGGTGCGCCAGTAGTTATTAAGCTTCTAGAAGGGACTCAAGGGATTGGTGTGGTATTGGCTGAGTCCAATAAAACAGCAGAATCTATCATTGAAGCTTTTATGGGCCTAAAGGCAAATATTTTGGTTCAAGAATACATTAAAGAAGCTGGCGGTGCTGATATCCGTTGCTTAGTTGTGGGTGGAAAAGTTATTGCTGCCATGAAGAGGCAAGGTGCGGAAGGTGAGTTTCGTTCTAATTTGCACCGTGGTGGTACGGCTTCTTTGGTCAAATTGTCACCGGAAGAGCGTCGTACAGCAGTAGAAGCGGCTAAAGCAATGGGCCTAAATATGTGTGGTGTGGATATTTTAAGATCTAATAATGGTCCACTAATAATGGAAGTGAATTCTTCGCCAGGTCTAGAGGGTATTGAATCTGCTACCGGAAAAGATGTTGCTGCGATGATTATTGAGCACATTGAAAAAACAGCGTTACTAGGCAGTACTAAAACAAAAGGTAAAGGATAATGGACAGTACTGTCTTAACGATTGGGGGCGTGGATATTCCTTTAGGTGGTACGGCTCGTATCAAGATACCAATGGTTAAGTTATATACAGATACTAATATGTCGATGCCCGTCTTTGTAAAGCGTGGCAAAAAAGCAGGGCCAACTTTATTTATTAGCGCTGCTATTCATGGTGATGAACTTAATGGTATCGAAATCATCAGCCGTATTATTCAGAGTAAGTATTTGAGTAACCTTAAAGGCACCCTTATCGCCGTTCCAATTGTTAACGGCTATGGTGTTTTGAACCAAAGTCGTTACCTGCCAGATCGTAGAGATTTAAATCGCTCTTTTCCGGGCTCTAAGAGAGGTTCGCTGGCTGGGCGTGTTGCCGATCATTTTTTGAATGAGATCGTGGCTAAAGCAAACTACGGTATAGACCTTCATACAGGCAGTTTGCATCGAACTAATTTACCACAAGTACGAGCGAACCTTGATGATCCAGAAACCTTGGAAATTGCGAAGGCTTTTGGTGTGCCTGTTGTGATGAATTCAAACCTTCGAGATGGCTCACTGCGTGAGTGCGCAAATGATTTTGGCGCTAAGGTTATTTTGTATGAGGCAGGCGAGGCGTTGCGTTTCGATGAATTATCCATACGCGCTGGTGTAAAAGGTGTCGTCAGTGTTATGAGGCATTTGAGTATGCTGCCTAAATCTCGTAGCAAAAAGTCATTATCTGAGCCAAGAATTGCTCGAAGCAGTAGCTGGGTGAGGGCAACGGATAGCGGCTTTACGACACATATTAAAGAGCTTGGTGACCTTGTCGAAGCGGGTGAAGTATTGGCAGAAATCAAAGACCCTTACGGTGATATTCTGGATACGGTGCTGTGTAAAAATGGCGGTATTATTATTGGCAAACAAAATATCCCGTTAGCACAAGAGGGTGATGCTATGTACCATATTGCTCACTTCTCTTCACCTGATGAAGTTGCTGGGCATGTTGAAACAATGCACGATGAATTGATGGACAGTGAGGCTTCTCTTAATCTAGTGGATTATGGATGAGTATTGGCTTTAATTCATAATACCTCGCGCATTAAGGATCTGTGTCTTATAAATGATACGGTATAAGTACGAAACAAGTAACGATAGTGTCATTTTCTTGTAATCTATCGTTTTTTCATTTTTTTTTCACTAAAATCTCGGCATCAAATGTTGAGATTTTTTTATGCTTATTCTTCGTGGCTTTTTCTACCTTTTTGTTGTTTCTGCTATTGCTCAACTTATTTCCTTGGAAGGGTATCGGCAGCTCTCTGCCGCGGAATACAGTGAACATTCCCTCACTGAGCATATGCAAGATATTATGTCATTCTTGAGCTGTATGTTGTTTCTCTATGTTGCTCGTTCTGACGAAAAATTAAAAATTGCTTCTACGTTACTTGCTGCCCTGATGGCAATGATGTTCATACGCGAGTCTGATTCACTTTTAGATACCTATGTTTTTGATGGCGCTTGGCAAACTGTGGTTTGTATCATTTTGATTAGTGTGATGATTTTTTTATGGGGGCAATTTACGGCCATTTACGCATCAATAAAGGTGTATTCTCAGCAGCCGAGTTTTGGCACTTTTTTGGCTGGCTTTGTTACCTTAGTAGCATTTTCTCGTTTAATGGGTCGAGGGTCTTTTTGGCAGGCTGTTATGGGGGATTCCTATATGCGCCTTGTTAAGAATATCGTTGAAGAGGGGATTGAAACCTTAGGTTATACCTTAATCTTAATCTCTGCAGCTGAGCTGGTAATTGCTTGTCGCAGACGTAATCAGCTTAAAAAATAAAAAAAAGCTTAATAGATTATTGCTGTTCTTATAAAAAAACGCGCCATGTTGATCATGGCGCGTTTTTTTGTTGTTTTAACTTTGCTTATTAGCGAGTTTTAATCTTCGTCTTGCGGCGCTTCGCTGGATTCGCTGTTTCGCCAGTATTACGGCTACTCGCAGGCTTGCCGCTACTATTTTTCCGGCGTGCTTTCTCTGCGGCTGTATTTTTTTCCATCGTTGGTCTGTTCGATGTATGTGATGCACCAGTTGCTTGACCAGGTTTCGCCTTTTGAGGTCGTCGGTGAACTTGCTTGTCTTTATCTTCCGCTGGAACCAACTTGTTATCACCATGACCTATAAGGTCTGGACGCCCCATTTTGATTAAGGAGTTGCGTAGATCTTGCCAGTTATTTGGATCATGGTAGCGTAAAAAGCCTTTTTGCACCGTCCTTTGCTTAGCATCTTTTGGCGTATAAACGTCTTCACTCTTGTACGTGACGGGTTTTAGTGGGTTCTTGCCAGAGTGATACATAGCGGTTGCTAAGGACATAGGTGAAGGATAAAAGGTTTGTACTTGGTCTGGTTTGAAATCATTCGTTTTCAACCACACGGCAAGGTTCAGCATGTCTTCATCTGAGCTACCAGGGTGGGCGGCTATGAAGTAAGGAATCAAATGCTGCTTCTTGCCAGCTTCTTTAGAGTACTTATCAAACATACGTTTGAAGCGATCATAGGTGCCCATGCCAGGCTTCATCATTTTTGATAAAGTGCCTTGTTCGGAATGCTCAGGTGCAATTTTTAACAAACCGCCAACATGATGAGTAACGAGCTCTCGTACATATTCAGGGTCTTCTACTGCAAGGTCATAACGCAATCCAGAAGCAATGGAAACCGTGTGAATGCCTTCTACTGCACGAGTTTTACGATAGAGCTGAGTGGTTGGGCTGTGATCGGTGTTCAAATTTGAACAGATCGTTGGGTATACACAAGACAGTTTACGACAAGATGCTTGAACTTCATCATCATTGCAGTTCAAGGTGTACATGTTTGATGTCGGTCCACCAAGGTCAGATATGTGTCCGGTGAAACCTGGAACCTTGTCTTTTATATCTTCAATTTCTTTTAGAATAGATTCATGTGAGCGTGATTGAATGACACGACCTTCATGCTCGGTAATTGAGCAAAAGGTGCAACCACCAAAACAGCCGCGCATGATGTTGATTGATGTCTTGATCATGTCATAAGCGGGAATGCGGGCTTTTTTGTATTTTGGATGCGGCACACGAGCATAAGGCAAATCAAACACGCCATCCATCTCTGGTGTTTCTAATGGAATTGGAGGCGGATTGACCCAGATTTCTTTTTTGCCATGCTTTTGAATTAAAGCACGGGCATTATGCGGATTAGATTCAAGGTGCAAAATACGTGAAGTGTGCGCGTACAACACAGGATCTTTCGATACTTTTTCGAAAGAAGGCAATCGAATATAGGTTTTTTCTGGATCAAGTTTTTCACCACGACGCAACGGCGCAGGAATTACTCGAATAGGCATTACGTCTGGATCTTCTTCCTTGGTTTGGCATTTACCTTCAGGAATGTATTCATAGGGACTGTAAATTTGTTCAACTTTGCCTGGCCAGTCAACGCGTGTTGAATCGATTTCTGTATAGCCACCTGGTGGTGTATTACGAACAATGGTGGTACCGCGAATATCAGTCAGTTCGTCTAAGGTTTTGCCCATGGCCATCTGGTGCGTCACTTCTAGCATGGCACGCTCAGCGTTTCCGTAAAGCAAAATATCAGCGGTGGAATCGATCAATACTGAGCGGCGGACTTCATCGCTCCAATAATCGTATTGTGCAATGCGTCGAAGACTGGCTTCGATGCCGCCTATCATGACAGGCACATCATGAAATGCTTCTTTACAGCGCTGAGAATACACAATAACGGCACGGTCAGGGCGTTTTCCGCCGACGCCATAAGGCGTGTACGCGTCGTCATTACGCACTTTTAAATCTGCGGTATAGCGGTTGATCAAAGAATCCATATTCCCAGCGGTAATGCCGAAATACAGGTTGGGGCGACCAAGGCGCATGAAATCTTCGGTATTGCGCCAATCTGGCTGATCAATGATGCCAACACGATAACCTTGAGCTTCTAATAATCGACCCAATACCGCCATGCCAAAACTAGGGTGATCCACATAGGCATCGCCTGAGACAATGATGACATCGCAACTGTCCCAGCCAAGCGCGTCCATTTCTTCCTTAGTGGTCGGAAGGAAGGGTGAAACACCGTAACACTCAGCCCAATATAATGGGTAAGAAAAGAGTGGTTTGGCGGTTTTATGTCGTTTGATCATTATCTACTCTTGGTATCGGGGATAGTGGCGGCTTTTCATTTCCGCTACTAATGAAGATACATGGATTATCGGTAAAAAATTGTGCCGTATTATCCCAGAAAAAGGCTAGGGTAGACAGTCTAATCTAGACTCCTATCGTCTTTATTATCTATGGTTGAAGGCGCCAAACGCTTTCTTCAAAAGTGGTGTGCCCTTGATCTCTGTAATGAGGGTGAGTCAGCGCCAAATTCTCAAAGGCGATTTTTTGTATCTCACTTCCCCATAATGACACAATACTTTGCTCGTCAATTGAAAACGGGGGTCCTTGTTCATCACCATCATAATGTAGTGAAATTAACAGAACGTAGGCAGAAGAGGATAAACGATCAAGCGTGTGAGTAACATAATTGGCGCGTTTTGAATCTGGCATGGCGACCATAGCAGCTCGATCATAGCAAGCATCAAACTCGGTTTCGCTGAATTGGAAGTAATCACCTTCAACGATACGTAGAGACAGACCATGAACCGTATGGATTTTCAATTCACCCTCATGGTGTGTGTCATAGCTTAAATCGTTATCCCCTAAAAATTGAATGACGGCCAAAGAAGAGAGCTCGACGCCAGTCACTTGATAGCCTTGTTCCGCTAACCAAATCATGTCATTGGATTTGCCGCACAGAGGAACAAGAATATGACTGCCTTTTGGCAGCGTGGGCCAAAATTCAATTAACTTTGGGTTAATGCCTTCTTGATGGAAGCCAATACGTCCGGTTTTCCATCGATCCAACCAAAATTCATTTGTAATCACGATCACCTCGTTAAAATTGGCTTGTTTAAATTCGATGTGTATTGTATTCGTCTTATTCTAGCTTGAAACATCGGTAGACGACCAAACCAGTATAAACACCTGCTAATATTTTTCATTGCCACTTTAGTTCTATTTTACAAACACATCGCTTCATTTTTACTATGGAATTGTTATGTCTTTAGACCTTGCGCCAGATCATATTAAGCTGGCTGTTGATCTTATTGAGTTGCTTGAAAGTCATCAAGTGGAGCCTCATGTGGCGGTGGATGCGTTAACCATCGTTTTACACGACTTTCAAGAAAAGCAAAATAAGCTTGAAGAAGTAGACAAAGAAAAATAAAAAGAGTTTCTTGAATTGTTTACTCATCCACGATTCTAGCCAAATGATTCAATGAATGGCGTGAAATAAAAATAAGAGGCATGGGTTTGCTTCTAGGCAATCGTTGCAAGGTATAATACGCGCCATTAAGTCCTTTTTAGATGAGCCCCTATTTTGCACACACTTACCCAACTTAACCGTGGAGAGCTAAAAGGCGTTGTACGCTTGCAGCTGTCTGAAAATTTGACAACGTTTCCAGAAGCGATTTTTGACCTCGCTGACAGTTTAGAAATTCTAGACTTATCACATAACAAATTGAGTGCATTGCCCGAGGACTTGTCACGTTTAAAAAAACTGCGAATCCTATTTTGTTCGAATAATCTTTTTACAGAGTTACCTGAGGTTTTAGGGCGATGTCAGCAATTAGAAATGATTGGTTTTAAAAGCAATCAGATTAATCGAGTGTCTTCTGCGGCGTTACCGTCACGGACTCGTTGGTTAATCCTTACGGACAACCGGATCGAGCAACTTCCAGAAGACGTTGGTAGGCTGGAGCGCATACAAAAATTGGCATTGGCGGGAAACCGTTTAACCTCGCTTCCTGATTCCATCAAAAATTGCCATAAATTAGAATTGATCCGGTTGTCTGCGAATCGACTTATTGCCTTTCCTGATGCGCTGTTGGATTTGCCTCGTCTAGCGTGGCTGGCGTTTTCTGGGAATCCGTTTTGTGTAGAACGTGATTCTCATGATGAGTTTAAAACAGTGTCGTTTGGTGATTTAGCATTACATCAAGTGTTAGGTCAGGGGGCGTCAGGTGTTATTTCATTAGCGACTTGGCAACGGAATACGTTTGATTTTTCAGACAGGGTCGCGGTTAAGGTCTTTAAAGGGGAGGTAACCAGTGATGGTTATCCTGAGGATGAGTTGGATGCTTGTTTGGCCGTAGGAAGTCATGACAATTTGGTTAAGCCATTAGCCAAAGTGGTCGATCAGGATTGCTCTGCGCTGGTGATGGAGCTAATTCCTTCGCATTACACAAACTTAGGTCAACCGCCAA
>CAXBGJ010000070.1:0-14317 GCA_963975045.1 uncultured Marinomonas sp.
CAACCGCTTTGCTTGAATCCATTTTTTTCGTGGCATAACGCCAGTTTAACTTGTCTAACAAATTCGACATTCCAATTCCTTAATAAGGGTTTGTGTATGCAAGAAATATGGGCTTAACACGGACTAACTTCAAGGTTTGCTTTAAGAATAAAGTGTGGAAGTGGAGCGAAAATGTAAGGTGATATTAGAAGGTCTAGTGTTTTACGTTCTAAAAAATAGCTGCCTACAGTATTTACTCCTATTTTTAATAACAGGATCAATAATGCCCCAAAACGGTTCATTTTTACGATGGTATGCAGTAAGGTGCTTTTTCGAAAATTTCAATGGACCCTTTTCTCATGACGTTTCATCCTAAACCATCGTTATTACAGCGCTATATGCGTGGTAGCTTAGTGCTACAAATCGCTATTGGTATCCTCTGTGGTGTTGTATTGGCCTATGTTTCTCCAAGTGTTGCGTTGTCTACTAATTTGCTGGGCGGATTTTTTGTTAATGCATTAAAAGCGATCGCGCCGATTCTCGTGTTTTTATTGGTAATCGCCTCTATCGCTAATCATAAGCAAGCTCAGAAAAGCCATATTCGTCCTGTGCTTATCTTGTACATAGCCGGCACCTTTGTGGCTTCTTTAACGGCTGTGGCATTCAGTTTTGTGTTTCCCACTCAACTGAGTCTGGTTGCGCCCGACTTAAGTCAGAGTGCGCCGCAGGGCATTGGTGAAGTGTTGCGCACCTTGGTGTTTAAAATGGTCGACAATCCGGTCAATGCACTTGTGCAGGGGAATTATGTTGGCATTTTAACCTGGGCGGTCGGCCTTGGTTTAGGATTACGTCATGCTTCTGAAGCAACGAAGGTCGTGCTTCAGAATCTTGCGAGCAGTGTGACCCGAATCGTATCGGTGATTATTCGGTTAGCGCCCTTTGGCATTTTTGGATTGGTCGCCAGCACTATCGCGGAAACAGGTTTTGGAGCATTGCTTGGTTATTCTCACTTATTGGCGGTATTGATTGGCGCAATGTTGTTTATCGCTCTGGTTACTAATCCCTTATTGGTTTTCTGGAAAATTCGTCGTAATCCTTACCCTTTGGTCTTTAAATGTCTAAAAGAAAGTGGTGTAACCGCATTTTTCACGCGCAGTTCCGCAGCCAATATTCCGGTTAACTTAGATTTGTGTCAGCGTTTAGAACTGGATGAGGATACCTATTCCGTTTCTATTCCACTTGGCGCCACGATTAATATGGCGGGTGCGGCGATTACCATTACCGTTTTAACCTTAGCGGCGGTGCATACATTAGGCATTTCACTGGATTTTGGGACAGCGTTATTGCTTAGTGTCATCGCGGCGGTATCGGCGTGTGGTGCATCTGGCGTTGCTGGTGGCTCTTTGTTGTTGATTCCATTGGCGTGTAGCTTGTTCAATATTCCTAATGAGATCGCGATGCAGGTTGTTGCGGTTGGTTTTATCATTGGGGTGTTGCAGGACTCGGCTGAAACCGCGCTGAACAGTTCGACGGATGTATTATTTACAGCAGCGGCTTGTCTTGCAGAGGATAAACGCTAGTTAACGCAGGTTGGCCATGTCGATAAAAGAAAAGGGGAGAGCATATGCTCCCCCTTTTTTTGTTGCTAACGATGGTCTAAGAATTGCCTAACGATGAATTTACAGTTTGAACTGAGTAACCAATTTGTCGAGTTGAGTAGACAGTTTTTGTAAGCTTGTACTGGACGCAGTGAGTTCATCGGCGATTTCAGATGTCTCGGTTGTCAGCTGATTAATCTCTTCAACGTTTTTACTCATGTCGTTTACAACAAGAGACTGTTCTTCCGTCGCTGTCGCCACTTGAATGTTCATGTCACTAATTTGACCGATGTGTGTCGTGATTTGCTCAAGCGATGTATTGGCGTCATTGGCTTGAGTAACCACTGCGTTACTTTGATTTTTCCCCGTTTGGATGGTCGCAACCGTTTTAGATGATTGTTCCTGCAGTTTATCGATCATTTTTTGAATTTCATCGGTAGACTGAGAAGAACGGCTCGCTAGGTTTCGTACTTCATCGGCAACGACGGCAAATCCCCGACCTTGTTCTCCAGCACGCGCGGCTTCAATCGCTGCGTTGAGTGCGAGTAAGTTGGTTTGTTCTGAAATACTGCGAATAGTATCTAATATGCTGCCGATCGCATCTGTCTGTGCTGCCAATGAGCCAATATCGATACTGATGTGCTCTATCTCAGTTGATAGCTGAGAAACGCCTTTACGTGCTCGCGCAACCAGCTCTGCACCTTGATGTGCTTGTTTATCGGCTTCTTGGGCAGCTTTTGCGGCGTGAGACGCATTTTCTGCGATGTTTTCTACCGTTACCCCCATTTCATGAATGGCGGTGGCTATTTGAGTGGTGCGGTCACGTTCGTTTAAGCAATTGTTATGAGTCGCTTTTGCTTTCGCGGCAACATCATTTGCGGTGTGAGCAAGCTGACGAGAGTTCTCTGCCACGTCTTCGATGGCTGTGCGCACCTTGGTGATAAATTGATTAAAATGCAGGGCAATATCGCTTAACTCATCTTTGCCATCCAAAGTCATCATATTGCCAAGGTCAAGTTTATCACTGGCACTTGAAATGTGTTGTTGAAGATAGGAGACACGTTGATTAAGACGACGTAACATTAACCACGCTAAGAAAATAGAAGCGGATAATGCTGCGATGATCAACACAAGCATTTGAGTTCGGCTGGCCTCATAACTTACTTGACTCTTTGTGTAGTTTTGCTCGCCTTGAAGCAATAGGTCGTCAAGAATAGCATTAACTGATTTGCGCATGACGCCGTAACTAGTAGCGTATTTTGATTTGTATATTTCTTGTGCCGCGGCGAAGTTGTTTTTTTCTAGCGCGGAAAGCATTGGCGTAAGTTCGTCTCTTTTTACTTTCGCAAAAAGATCAATAATCTTTTGTACGTCAGCGCGTATTTTTGGGTTTACTTGGGCATTGAGTGCTTGTTTCAAGGCATCATCCATTTCAGGAATGTCTTCTGCACGAGTTTCTTTAACACGTGTTAATACGCCTTTTTTATCCTGCATTGCTGGAATTTCTTGTAGCAGCATCACATCGATACCGACTCGCATTCTCGGTATGCGAGAAGCAACTTCGGCAAGAGCTCGCATTGGCGCACTGGTATTCTCAGCGAGATTTTTGGTTCGTTCTTGGGCATTTGAAAGGCCGTATAAACCGGCCCAACCGACCAGAATTAATACAAAACAAGGCAATGCAATGACGAACAAGAACTGTGCTTTCAGAGACATTTTGTTGAATATCACTATTGATCACCTGTTTGTGATGGTTTTTCATGGGATTAAAAAAGGAGTTTCAAGATTTTTCCATATGCTTATAACATAGAATGAACGTTGTACGATATGTACAAGAAAATTTGTTTAATCAGCGCTTATTATTGCGCACTCGTATGATCATACATTTGAGATATGACGTTTTTAGGTAATAGATAATATGTTATTGAATTATCGAAGGAGTTCGAATTGAGTAAGACATTTCGATCGCTATCGAATCCAAATTATCGACTTTGGTTTGGTGGTGCGTTCATTTCTAACATTGGCGCTTGGCTACAGCGTACCGCTCAAGATTGGATCGTTATTGCCGAGCTATCAGACCAAAATGCTTCGGCGGTTGGTTTTGTGGTCTTTTTGCAATTTGCCCCTCAAATTCTTCTTTTGCCTATCACTGGCTGGGCGGCAGATCGCATGGAACGCCGCAAGTTACTTTTTATTACTCAGTCTTTAATGGCAATGTTGGCTTTGATATTGGGCTTGCTGGTACTGAGTGGTCATGTGGTGTATTGGCAAGTATGTGTTTGTGCATTCGCTTTAGGGTGTGTTGCCGCATTTGATGCGCCAGCGCGTCATGCTTTTGTTTCCGATATTGTGAGTGAAAAAGAACTGTCGAATGCGGTTGGCTTAAATTCTGTGGCGTTTAATAGCGCACGTTTGGTTGGACCGGCAATCGCTGGGATATTGATTGCTTTGATCGGAACCGGCTGGGTATTTATGATCAACGTGCTGTCTTTTATTCCGTTATTGTATGCTTTACATTTATTTAAAAAGCGGTTGTCTGTCGCGTCACCCGACACCAGTAAGGTATCGCCGGACGTTGCAAAATTCTTAGACGGTTTTCGTTATATTTGGCAGCACAAAGAAATGGCAGTGATCCTCGTTATGTCATTTCTGATTTGCAGTTTAGGTATGAATTTCTCGGTGTATTTGTCTGCTATGACAGTGCATGTTTTCCAAGGCCATGCAGATCAATATGGTTTCTTGATCTCCATGATGGCCATTGGTTCTATTTCGGGTGCTATGGTCACCGCAAGCCGACGGTCTTCCCCTTCTTTTCGTTCGATGATCTATGTCGCCGCACTGTTTTCAATGAGCTGCTTTTTCGTGTCTATTAGCGCATCGTTTTGGTCGTTTGCTGTTTTATTGATTTTACTTGGATTGAGTTTGCAGCTGTTCACAACATCCACCGTATCTTACATGCAAGTGGCGACAGAAAAACGCTATCGTGGTCGAGTGATGGCAGTGGTTTTGGCCACCGCAATGGGCAGTACTGCATTAGGCGCACCATTAGTGGGTTGGGTAGCGGATACTCTTGGGGCGCGATGGTCGATCGGCATGGGCGGTGTGTCTGGTCTTATTGCGACGACGTTGGGTTTTTGGTTTCTACGTAAACAAGCGAAAGATACTAAAGAAAGAGATATGACATTATAAGGGCGATTAATGTACTACAAAGTAGGAATTTACTTTTTAGGGTGTAAGAAAAAAAGACAGAAATAAGGCAGATAACCACAACATAGAAAGGCAGGTAGGATTCAAAATGGCCTGCTTTTATATAATAAACCATGACTAATAGAGTCAGGGCAATGGTTCTCATCCATGAGAATGCAGTGCGTTCATATTGAATTTCTCGGCCACTGTTCATTATTTTATGATGAACAATGACACTAATAAAGCAGAGCTAAACAAAGCGAGTACTATGTTTGCTAACCCATATTTTAGGGGGCGACCATGGCGCATATTTATTTCATTTCCTCGCCAGCGCAAATAACCATTCACGATACAAAAAGCACTCATTACGATGAACGCATAAAATAAAATAGTCAGCTTTGAGTCGAGTTGTAAATACGCAATCATTTGATCGATTGCGATTGCTGAGACAAAAAAACCAAGCCCTGTTCTAATCCAAGCTAAAAAGGTTCTCTCATTGGCAAGGGAAAACCGATAGTCCGGTGTTTCCCCTTCTTCATACCATTTACTCATAATCCACTATGCTCTTGGTTATAGAAAAACTTCTGAGATTTGTGGGATAAAAGCGATAAGTAACGCCGCGATCAGCATTCCTCCTAGCGTCGGCAAAGCACCAATAAATACTTTTTGTACGGATGTTTTACTGATTTGGTTGGCAATAAAGAGGTTGCCACCTAACGGAGGTGTAACAAAGCCTAACCCTAAACAAACAATCAAAATAATACCGAAGTGATATTGGCTAATGCCATATTGACTGAGCATGGGGTACAGCAAAGGCGTTAACACAATAATGGACGCTAAGGTGTCCATGAAACAGCCGACAAACAGTAATAAAGCAATGACCAATAAGATCGTCATGACTTTACCATCTACAAATGAAGACATGGAGCCAGTGATTAATTCAGGAATCTGTTGAGAAGATAGTAATTTTCCTAACACAACGGCAAAAGGAATCAGAAACATCGCAACAACAGACATAATGGCCGACTGTGAAAAAACGCTAAACACATTGTTCAGTTTGATTTCTTTGTGAACAAAGGCGCCAATAATAAAGGCGTAAAGAGATGCCACTGCTGCCGATTCCGTAGGCGTAAATGCGCCTGAATAAATGCCGCCTAGAATGATGACTGGAGTCAGTATCGCCCATTTCGCTCTATAAGTTGCTTTGAGTTGCGTTTTCCATGTCCCGGCTTCTCGAGTGCCGCCCCAATTGTTTTTCTTTGAAACCCAGTAAGCTGGAATGGCAATACCAAGAGCTAAAAGCAAACCAGGAAGTAACCCACTTAAAAACATCGATGACACCGATGTTCCAGGTTGAGCCAACGCATAGATAATCATTGGATTTGAAGGCGGAACCAATATTGCTATAACACCAGAACAGGCCGTTAACCCTGCTGCAAACCCCTTGCTGTAACCTTGTTTAATCATGGCAGGAATCGTAATGGTTCCGATTGCCGCTACCGTCGCTGGCGCTGAGCCAGACAGGCCGCCAAACAATAAAGACGCAAATATAGTAACGATTGCCAATCCACCGGGTAAATGCCCAACAAACTCATCGGCAAGATCCAATATTCGTTGTGCTACTCCACCTGTTGCCATCAAGGTACCTGCCAAGATGAACATAGGAATGGCCAATAATGGGAAGCTGTCGAGTGACTGATAAGCATCCAGTGCTAATTCGATGGTATCGAACCCTAGACTATAGAAAGCCACAAACAGAGTGCAACCTAACGCAATAGCAACGGGCACTTGAAATATAATGAACAGGAAAAAAGAGCAAACAGTGAGTGTCACTTCAAGGCTAGACATTGATTGGCTCCTGAGAGTCTGTAGCGTTACGAGTTTTCAACAGAATATAGATACGTTGTAAAAGTCGAACGATAGTAAGTACGAAGATACCTGGTAAAGAACCGAGAAGCAGCCAATAAGGAATGCCTAAACCTTCGGTAGTTGAGCCCAACATGTGATGGAATTCAGCCGCGCGATAGGCCGCCAAAGCAAATAAGATACTAAAGACAATGAATATAATGTGTGAAATAAATTCAATAACAAAGCGTTTCGATTGCCAAGCCTTGGTGGTTGGGATGAGATCGATAATAACGTGTTTATTGGATTTTACCGCCCAAGGTACGCCGAGAAATATCAGCATTATCATCAGTGTTCTAGCAATTTCATCTGTGTACGCAGAAGGAGAATTTAGAAAGTAACGATTAAATACTTCAATATTGAGAGAGATCGCAATGTAGCCCAGCATAAGGCTGCATAGAAACTCTTCGAAATATCTATCCATTATTTTTATTAGCTTTAGCATATTAAAATCTACTTTAAAAAATGGGCAGGAAGAACATCCTGCCCTATGTTTTTAGATGTTGTCCAATGTGCTTTTTAGCGTTTCAAAGAAATGCGTCTCGTCTTTATTAAAGCCTTTAGTCGCAATCTTAGTGGTTGGTGCTTGAATGATTGCGGTGAACGCATCTTGCTCAGCAGACGTTGGTGTAATCACATTAACACCTTGCGCTTTGAATTTTTCAAGTGCGTTAGTTAACTCAATTTCGAAGAAAGCGGCATTTTGTTTAACCGCATCGTCTGCCGCTTTTTGAACTTTCATTTGCAAGTCTTGTGGAAGTTTATTCCAAGTACGTGCGTTGACTGTCATGAAAGAGCCATGTGGTTGGAAGTTTAGTAAATTCATATTGCCAGCCACTTCATGCAAACCAAAAGCAACAGCCGTTGCAGGCGGAATGGCTAAACCATCAACAGTACCTGTTTGAAGTGCCGTATAAACCTCGGAGATACCCAATGTTGTCGCACCTGAACCCAGTTCAGTGATCATACTGCGTTCAACTTCACTTGGCGTTACGCGGATTTTCAAACCTTGCATGTCCGCAGGTGTTTGTACTTTTTTGTCAGTGGTTAAAATACCGCGGAACTCAAATGGCATAACATAAAGCAAACGTAGGTTTTTCTTCGCCATAAGTGATTGAAGTTCATCAACCGCTTCGCCGCCTAACGTGCCATATGGGTAGAACAACTTGTTGCTTGTCTCAATGTTTTTAATAATATAAGGCACATCGAATGATTTAAAAGCATGAACAACAGAGCCTAGGTTCGCTCCTGAAGACTGAGCGCCCTGAACAGTAGAACCAAGCTGAGCTTTCTGTAATAACTGAGTGTCATTACCCAGCGCACCACCAAAGCTGGCGTTAATGTTAACTTGATCATCTGTGTATTGTTTTACCAATGATTGGAAGCTCGATAGGGTTTTTCCCCAAGGTGACGCAACAGGTGTAGTGGATGCCATTGTTAAGTTGTAGTCCGCAGCAGATGCCATGGCCGTTGAGCCAACTAATAACCCAGTAGAGATCGCTTTCACTAAAAATTTAAGTTTCATGGTTTGTCCTTTTATTTTTTTAATAGACTTTATTAAAAGAGGGGCTAAAAGCGCCTCTTAATTTATTGTGACGCTAGCGTTTTATTTATATCGTGTCTTGGAATATCACCAATATCGAGCATTTTACGGTCGAGAATAAGGGTCATATCACGGACAACATCTTGATATTTTGGATCGTTATAACAGTTGAACAGTTCAAGAGGGTCTTCATCACAATCAAATAATTCCCACTCTTGTTCTTCCCCGCCAGGTTGTGTACCTGGTAGATCAAAGCCTTCGTTGTACCAAAAAATCAATTTATAGCGTTTGTTGCGAACACCGTAATGAGCATAAGCGTTGTGATGTTCATCGCTGTGCATCCAATATCTGTGGTACGCCACGTCTTGCCAGTCTTCTGGTGTGTTTTCTTCTAAGACAGGTTTGACACTCGTGCCCTGCATGTAGCTCGGTATTGGTAGATTTGCGTAGTCCAGAAAAGTAGGGGCAAAATCAACGTTTGAAATAATGTCATTAGAAACGGTGTTCGGCGTAATGCCTTCAGGGTAACGAATTAAAAATGGCATTTGGAAAGACTCTTCATACATGAAGCGTTTATCGAACCAACCATGCTCACCTAAAAAGAACCCTTGATCTGAGGTGTAAATAACAATGGTATTGTCTGCTTGACCCGTTTCGTCTAGGTAATCAAGTAATTCACCGACGCTTTCGTCAATGGACGCAATGGTACGGACATAGCGCTTAATGTAACGCTGATATTTAAAGTGGGCGAGTTCATCTTGAGTTTTGAAAGTGAAAACGTCACCGTTGTCTTTATCGATCAGTTTGAAAGTGCTTAAGTCTTCTGGCACTGGAATCTTACGAACGAGAGAGTGCGCAACCGCCAGTTCACCCACTTCTGAACCGCCTTCTGGCTGAACAAGGCCAAGGTCAAAATAGGTGATATCACCATGAACTCGCATTTTTGCGGCTTGAGCGGCTTTTGCACGATTTTTGTAGTCATCGGAAAAAGACTCAGGGACTTTTATATCGTCAGTATAAGAATCGCGATATTTAGGATGGGGTTCCCAAGAACGATGCGGTGCTTTGTGATGACACATTAAAAAGAAAGGCTTGTCATTGTCGGTTTCTTTTAGCCAATCAATAGATTTCTTAGTAATGATTTCAGTGGCGTAACCTGGGACCTGAATGTGCTCTCCCATTTCAATCAATTCTGGATCAAAGTACTCACCTTGACCTGGTAATACAGACCAAAAATCAAAGCCAGATGGCTCATGTTCTGAGCCTTCACCCAAATGCCATTTACCTATCATCGCAGTTTGATAACCACCGGTTTGTAAATGTTTCGCCACATTCGGAATGTGTTTGTTTATTTTACTTTCTAATGTCATCACACCATTTACATGGTTATAAGTGCCGCAAAGGATACTGGCGCGACTTGGTGTGCAGATTGAATTGGTGACATAACAATGATTGAAACGCATACCTTCTGTAGCGAGACGATCAATGTTTGGTGTTTTATTTATCCCATATCCATAACAACTGATTGCTTTAGATGCATGATCATCAGCCATGATAAAGAGAATGTTGGGTTGTTTTTTCATTGTAATCTACTCGCTATGAAGAAAAGCGGTGAGCTTATGGACCGCCTGATTTATGATTTTTTTATTTTTTTCAATATGAGCGTTAATGTCGTGAACAGAAATAGCGGCTTCTGCAATGCAAAGCAGATGAATGAACTTGCCATCTTTGTCATAAATGGCTTTGGAAAAGCGTCTTATGCCACGAACATTGCCTTCGATGTCATACAAAACATCGGTTAAACAGGTGCTTTGTAATAGCGCTTTCAAATAGCCTTTAGAAACGCTATTACGTAAAGCACCCGCCTCGAAAAATGCATTTACATCGAATTGTTCACGGACCTTATCCCAACCCATTGCGGCTAAACTGAGCCGTGATGGTGAATCTAGTTCGTATAACGGACGCCTAAACCCTGTATGTGCTTTAAGGCGAAAAGCGACGTTTTTTGATTCTTTTTTTGCTAGCCAATAAAGCTGAGAGTTCTCAATAAATAGCGCTTCACAAGACTGCTCTAATTGATCCGAGATACTTTCTAATACTTGCTCAAGGAGGCTTAAATACCCTTCAGATAAGCTCATCTTTTTTTGTAGATAAAAATTACGTACAAAAGACTTATCTTTTAATCGGCGTAAGTAACCTTCTTTTTCAAGCGTATGAACGATGCGAGCTGTTGTTGCTACTGGAATCTCACACTTCCTTGAAATACTTGCTAAGGTCTCTGCTTTGTCACTTACGGCAAAAAGCTCAATGACTTTTATTGTTTTTCTTACAGGTTCTGATGTCATATCGATCTCCGTCTTAAGATCTTAGGAAAGAGCCACTCCAAAGTGAAGCCATATATGGGAGCCCAGTAACCATATATGGTTTTTTGACTATAATTAATTGATTATTAATGAATTATTAATTCTATTTTTAATATAGATGACAAATATAAGAAGGGCAGGATAACTTATGAGTCGTTTTTAGCGTGCTTGGCACCCTAATCTAATTGTCGTAGTCTAGACTGATGAAACAGCACATTATTGAATCACTCTCTTTTGAATAACACTAAAAATAATGGATGGAGAACCTTATGTCGCAACATCTAGTCTTAAGTTTTATTGGAGAAGATCGCCCAGGTATTGTCGAACGCCTATCCGACACTATTGCTCGTCATCATGGTAATTGGCTAGAAAGTCGTATGGCGCATTTGGCGGATAAATTCGCCGGTATTCTAACCGTGTTGGTGCCGTTAGAGCATCAAGATGCCTTGATCAATGCGCTACGAGATTTCGAAAAGCTGGGCTTACACGTCACGGTAGAAGCGGCGAATCAGAGTGTTTTTGAAGGGTCAACTTTGTCTTTGTCTGTTGTTGGAAATGACCGACCTGGCATCGTTAAAGAAGTGTCTCAAGTACTGCACTCTCTTATGGTTAACGTGAAAGAACTCACCACTTCATGCGAACCTGCACCGATGAGCTCTGACATGCTGTTCAAAACCGAAATGGTTTTATCGGTGCCAAAAAACCTGTCATTGCCTGAGTTGGAAGCCGCTTTAGAAAATATTAGCAGTGACTTAATGGTCGAATTGTCTGTGAACCAATTCGCGTAGGCGCACAGTTTTCGCCTATGGTTACAGTGTTTCTATGTTTTCCAAGCACCATTGTGCTCTTTGTAAAACGGCGTGTTTTTGCGCGTCGTTTTGTTTGTCCCAGTTACCATAGATCATACCAATACGCGGGTTCTTTGCGAGGCGCTCGCGGTGTTTGATCATGAAATGCCAGTAAAGACTGTTAAGAGGACAAGCTTGCTCGCCCGTTTTTTCTTTTACTTTATAATGGCATGAGCCACAATAATCGCTCATTTTATGAATATAACTGCCACTGGCAGCATAGGGTTTGGAGGCAATCCAACCACCATCAGCAAATTGACTCATGCCACGTGTATTGGGCAACTCCACCCATTCCAACGCATCGATATAAATTCCCAAATACCATTCATCGACTTGTTTTGGCTGAATCTCAGTTAATAAACAAAAGTTACCTGTCACCATAAGTCGCTGAATATGATGCGCGTAGGCGTAATCGAGAGATTGTCCAATGGCGCTGGAAAGGCAATGCATCTTGGTGTCACCGCTCCAAAAATACGCGGGTAAATCTCGCTCTGCTTGTAACGCATTTTGTGCTTTGTAATTGGGCATGTTGATCCAATACATGCCGCGAACGTATTCGCGCCACCCCAGTATTTGACGAACAAAGCCTTCTATCTGTGCGATGTCGATATCGTCGTTTTCGTGATACGCGATGATGGCGGATTTTATAACGTGTCTTGGGTTGATCAGTTTGCTGTTTAAAGCAAAGGACAGACGCGAGTGGTACAAACTCCAACTGTGTGGAGAGTGACTTGTCATTGAATCTTGAAAGCGCCCAAAGTTTGGTAATAAATACGCGCAAAAATACGTCAATAAATTCAGCGCATCCTGACGTGTAACGGGCCAAAGCAAGTCAGGCTCTGCACGACCAATAGACGCAATGTCGTGACGCTCAATACGTTCGAGCAAATGACGCACGTCGTGTTGAAAGCACAAAGGCGCTGGAATGGTGTTCAGGTCTTTCGTTTTTAATTTATTTCGATTGGCGCTGTCGTAGTTCCATTGCCCCCCTTCTGGCTGGCCATCGTCATCCATCAATATATTGAAGCGCTGGCGCATTTTCTGATAAAAGTTTTCCATGCGTACGCTGTGCTGAGGTTTAAAATGTTGCGAAATATCATCGAATGGCAATAAGAAATGTTCGCTGTCGACCACTCTAACGCTGTGCTTTGTCGCATTGGATTCAAGTGATCGATATTGTTGTAAAACACGATATTCATCCGGTCGTTGCAGTTCAATATTCGCTACTTTGTGTTTGGCGGCCAGCGTGAGAATGAGCGTTTCTAAGTGTTGGTTCTTTGTCTCGTCTAGCGTGAGGTAACATACTTGGTGGTTTGCGCTTTTAAGCGCGTTAGCAAAATGCTCCATGGCGAGAAAAAAAGCGCACAGCTTTTGAATATGATGTTTTACGTACGTTGCTTCGGGATGCAATTCGGCGATCAAATATAAAACCCCCTGATCGGGTTTATGAAACCAAGAATGCGCGGCGTTTAATTGATCGCCAAGAATCACACGCAGCGTATGGTAGGGGTGATGGTTATTTTTCATAGTTATTTTTCATGGCTATTTTTCATGGCTATTTTCCATGGCTATGATGAGCGGGAGATATTGGCCAATCAGCTGCGTCGACCGAGTCCAGTTGTTCATCGAATTCATGGCCTTGCCATTTCTTAATAAAATGCTGATTCGGATCGTATTGCTCGGTTTGTTTTTCTAGGTTGAAATGACGACCACCTCTAGGGTCTGCGCCAACGCCTGCAATGTATTGCCAGTTTCCCCAGTTTGAACCTACGTCATAATCAATCAACTGCTCTTCAAAATAGGCGGCGCCATAGCGCCAGTCGATGCCTAATTCGTAGATCAAGCAACTTGCGACAATCTGACGGCCTCGATTACTCATAAAGCCGGTTTGGTTTAACTGTTTCATGCAGGCGTTAACGATCGGATAGGGCGTGTTGCCTTGGCTCCATTTACGAAAGCGTTCAGCGTAGAAACTGGTTTGTGTCTGCTTGTTAGACAAACCACCGGGCAAGAAAAGTTTTTTACCATAACAGGTTGCATACCAATGAAAGTACTCTCTACACAACAACTCAAAGTAAATCCAGTAAGTCGATTCATTGGCGCCGTTGTCGCGCTCGTAAACGTCTAAACAGGCTTTGATTTGCTTGGCTGATAGACTGCCTTGCGCGAGCCAAGGCGACAATTTCGTGGAGTTTTCCCAACCGTCTAAGGCATTTCGTACCTCTTTGTAATTACGAGGAAGGTCGGTTGCAAAGTAATCACTTAGTTGTTGTTGAGCGGCCTCTTCACCGCCCACAAAAGTATGCAAGCCTTGAATAGGCTCTACTTGCCAAGGGCGAATAAGAGGTAAGTTCAGCTTAGGGGTCGGTGGCAGTTCACGGACAATAGGCATTGGTGACGCAATATCAATGTTCTCGACCATATGTCGGAAAGTCGAAAAAGACGTTGGTAGTCCTGTCACCTGAAAAGGTAACTGCCATGGTTCAAATAATGTTAAGCCATGATCGATATGAAAATGCACATCCGGAAAATCATTGGCCACTTGTCTTAATGTTTGTTGCTCGTCCCAACCGCCATGATGATTGCGATAAATGTGGGAAATCGGCAACGCATTTAGAAGTAAAGTAATACTGGTGGCCGCGTCATGTTGGCTGACAAACAAAGTTTGCTCTAGGCTTTCCAGATGCATGGCTAAATCGTCAAGTCCTTCTAATAGAAAGTCACGACGGATTGTCGACATCCCCTGAGTGGCGTAACGACTGGGGTGTTTTGTGTGTGGCTCGTCACAGTACAAACACACCAACTGGTCGACCTCTTGTGCTGCTCGCCACAGCATTTTTTGGTCTGTACTGCGCAGATCGTTACCAAACCAAATGAGCCCCAATTTCATTGCCA
>CAXBGJ010000071.1:0-14143 GCA_963975045.1 uncultured Marinomonas sp.
AACTCATATTACAGAGCGTAAGCTTTTTTTCAAAAGGGCTGGACTAATCACTCTGGCATCATCTTTACTTATTTCTACTGGTTTGCAGGCGAAAGGAGAGGTTAATATTTACTCTGCTAGAAAGGAGTCTCTTATTGCGCCAGTACTGGATACTTTCTCGAAAGAAAATGATGTTGTTGTTAACTTGATAACCGGTTCAGCCGATGCGTTATTGAGTCGTTTGAAAGCCGAAGGCGATGCCAGTCCTGCCGATATGTTTATTACTGTTGATGCGGGCCGTTTACACCGTGCAAAGGCCGCTGGTGTGTTGCGATCTATTAATAACACGGTTTTAAACACAAATATTCCAAGTCATTTACGCGACAGTGATGGCTACTGGTTTGGTTTATCTCAACGTGCTCGTGTTATTTTTTATAACCCTAAAAAAGTATCTCCGGAAGACCTGTCTAGCTACGAAGATCTCGCCAGTTCAAAGTGGAAAGGGCGTATTTGTGTCCGATCCTCTGCCAATATCTATAACCAATCTTTAGTTGCGTCTATGTTAGAAGCGGATGGTCGTGAGAAAACTCAGGCTTGGATTAAAGGCTTGGTATCTAACTTAGCTCGCCCACCTTTTGGTGGTGATATTGATTTACTGAAAGCCGTTTCAGCTGGTGTTTGTGACCTGACATTAGCAAACACTTACTATTACGGCCGCTTAGGACAGAGCGATAGTGCGGATGAGCGAGCGGTGTATAACAACGTGAAATTATTCTGGCCAAATCAAGGCGAAGGTGAGCGCGGCGCTCATGTGAACGTTAGTGGTGCTGGTATTACCGCCGCGGCAACGAATATTGAAAACGCGACGTTACTGCTTGAATTTTTAACCAATCATGCGTCTCAAGAATGGTATGCGCATGTAAATAATGAATACCCTGTTGTAAAAGGCGTTGGAGCACCAGAAATGTTGGCGCCATTTGGGACTTTTCGAGCGGATACCATTTCGTTAAGTCAACTGGGTGAAAATAACCGTGAAGCGGTTGAGCTTATGGACATCGCCGGTTGGAAGTGACTTTTACCTAACATTGGCTCTATAAAACGAGCTTTCTGAAATTGGCTCTTTGAAGTGAGCTCTTTGATAGGATTTTTAATAGTTAATGGCTGATTCAGCTCATTTGAGTGTCGCAAGTAAACCTAAATTTAATGGGTTAAAAATGGCGGCAATGCTTATTGCCGCCATTTTGGCTCTGCCCATATTGGTTGTATTCGTCAATGTCTTGATCGGTGATGGTGAAGTGTGGCGACACCTTTACGATACCGTGCTGATTGAGTACATTTCGAATTCACTGTTACTCATGTTGGGTGTGGGAATTGGTGTGCTGGTCATTGGGGTTCCGTGTGCTTGGTTAACCAGTATGTGCGATTTTCCAGGGCGTTCATTTTTGTCTTGGGCGCTGCTTCTGCCGATGGCCGTGCCAGCTTACATTATTGCTTATACATACACTGGCGTACTGGATTTTGCAGGACCGGTGCAAACCTTTATTCGAGATGTCACTGGATGGCGTTACGGCGAATATTGGTTCTTTGAAATACGTTCGCTTGGAGGCGCCACGGTGATGCTCACCTTGGTTCTCTATCCCTATGTTTATTTAATGAGTCGGGCTGCCTTTTTAGAGCAATCTGAAAATACCTTAGAAGTCAGCCGTACATTGGGTTACTCAGGGCGTGCTGTCTTTTTTAAGCTTGCTCTGCCATTGGCGCGTCCTGCTATTGTGACCGGTCTTACTTTGGCGCTTATGGAGACATTAGCGGATTACGGGACGGTGCAGTATTTTAGTGTAAATACTTTTACGACAGGAATCCTGCGTACTTTTTACGGCTTTGGTGACGTCTCTGCGGCATCACAGTTGGCGGGAGTATTATTGATGTTTGTGGCCATGCTGATTTTACTAGAACGATATTCACGACACCGTATTCGCTATCATGCATCTGGGCTGAAAAAGGCGAGTAATCGACGAATGGCCTTAAAAGGTAGTCGTGGGATTTTGGCTAGTGCTTTTTGTCTGCTGCCTATTCTTGTAGGCTTCATTACCCCTGTCAGTGTATTGGCATATTGGGCTATTTTTAAAGCAGAACGGCCAGGAGGGAACTTTATTCAGCTGGCTTGGAATTCCTTTTATCTTGCCGCCATTGCATCAATGATTGTGGTGAGCTTGGCGTTGGTACTCAGTTACGCCATTCGTTTGAATAATAGTCGTAGTGTAAGGGCATCGGTTGGTATTGCGGGCTTAGGCTATGCTTTGCCCGGTACGATTATTGCCATTGGTACTATTGTTCCTTTGGCTTGGTTGGATCATAGAGTTATTGATTTTATAAAGCATTACACGGGTGAAAATGTCGGTTTGATTTTCTCTGGCTCTTTGTTTGCGCTCTTGTTTGCTTACACCGTTCGTTTTATGGCTGTTTCCCTTGGTGCAGTGCAAAACGGCCTTGGTAAAATCAAACCCAGTATGGACATGGCTGGACGCTCGCTTGGTTTATCACCTGCTAGAGTATTAAAAAACATTCATATACCGCTGCTTAAGGGTTCGGTACTCACAGCATTGTTAATTGTGTTTGTTGATGTTTTAAAAGAATTACCAGCAACCTTAGTATTGCGTCCATTTAACTTTAATACGCTGGCGGTGAGAGCATTTGAACTGGCTTCGGATGAAAGGCTTGTTGATGCGGCGCCGGCATCGTTAATGATAGTGCTGGTAGGCTTAGTGCCCGTAATTTTACTGAGTCGTTCCATTTCTTCACGCACTGGTTACTCTCAATAACGGGGATTTTAAATAGTGAGCACTCGAAATAGGATTCTATATGGCCTCGTTACCTCTTCATAAAACGTTGAAAGAAATGAAACTGACGAATGTATCGGTTGGTTATGATGGTGGCGTGGTAGTCAAAAATGCAACTTTTCAGTTGTTGGAAGGACAGATTGGTTGTTTGTTAGGACCAAGCGGCTGTGGTAAGTCTACTTTGCTGCGTGCTATTGCTGGTTTTGAGTCTTTAATGACGGGAGAAATAATGATCGATGATCAAATTATTTCCAGTCCTTCGTTTAGGGTTAATCCAGAAGATCGTCATATTGGTATGGTGTTTCAAGACATCGCCTTGTTTCCGCACCTGACAATTGCACAGAATATTGCTTTTGGTTTGTCATCTTGGTCAAAAGAAAGCGCGCAGGAACGTGTGGCTTATTTATTAGAATTGGTTGGTTTGGCGGGCTTTGAATCACGTTATCCCCACTCTCTTTCAGGTGGTCAACAACAACGAGTTGCTCTAGCAAGAGCGATTGCGCCCAAACCAAAGCTGCTGTTAATGGACGAACCCTTTTCTGGCCTTGATGCAAAGTTAAGAGAAGAGTTGGTGCCGGATATTCGAGACATCTTGCAGAATGAAAAAATGAGCGCGCTCTTGGTGACGCACGATCAAATGGAAGCGTTTGCCATGGCGGATCAAGTATCAGTGATGGATACCGGCGAGATTCATCAAACTGGGTCTCCGTATCAAATTTACCACCGTCCAGAAACACGGTTTGTTGCGAGCTTTATTGGTCACGGAGATTTTTTATCCGCCACCGTGTGCGGGCCAGATTGTGTGCATTCTGATCTAGGTAATATTCGCGGCGACCTAGATCATGGGTTCGCGGATAATGCGCTAGTGGACTTATTGGTTCGTCCCGATGATATTTTGCACGACGATGATAGTGCGTTCGTCGGTGTGATTGTGAGTAAGTGGTTTCGTGGTTCGCACTTTCTATATCGAGTCAAACTGTCTTCTGGCAAAGTGGTTTATTGTTTTGCTTCTTCCCATCATAATCATGCTTTAGGGCAGAAAATTGGATTAAGTGTTCATTTAGATCACTTGGTGCTTTTTCCGCGTTAGTAAGCGTCTGCGAATTGATAGTATTTAGATAACACTTGTCTTTTTAAAGGTAAGTGATTTCTGTTGTGTAACTTTCCTTAATAAATGGCAATTGATTCTAGAGTCTCTATAATAGCGTTTTTTAAAAATATACTGGGTGAAAACTTTGAGTGTTATTCGACTAAAGGGTCAGGCTGATCGCCGTCTTCGAGCTGGGCATCAATGGATCTACAGCAATGAGGTGGATACCTCAGCGACGCCATTAAAGCAATTTACTCCAGGGGATCAGGTTGTTGTCGAAACAGCACAAGGAAAACCTCTTGGTATTGCCATGATAAACCCCAATACATTAATTTGTGGACGGCTGATTAGTCGTAGTACTGATACTGTATTGAATAAATCTACCTTGGCTCATCGTCTTAACATTGCGTTGTCATTACGTGAAATGACGTATCCTGCGCCGTATTATCGTCTTGTCTTTGGTGACTCTGATGGATTGTCCGGCTTGGTAGTGGATCGTTTTGCCGACATTCTTGTCGTTCAAATTTCGACGGCAGGCATGGAGCGCGTTAAAAACGAAATCATAGAAGCTTTGCAAGATGTTGTTAAGCCATCCGCTATTTTGATGAAAAATGACGGTAAAATGCGCCAAATCGAAGGCCTAGATAGCTACGTTGAAGAAGCATTTGGAACGGTTCCAGAAACGGTTTTCTTACAAGAAAATGGTGTTTTATTCGAGGCGCCAGTTTGGGATGGTCAAAAAACAGGTTGGTTTTATGACCACCGCGAAAACCGCAAAACCATGCAGAATTTCTGCGACGGTAAGCGTGTGCTCGATGTATTCTCATATGTTGGTGGTTGGGGTGTTCAGGCGGCTTCTGCTGGCGCCACAGATGTGACCTTTATTGATGCTTCTGAAAAAGCGCTTAATTATGTTACAGGCAACTTACAACTGAATCAGTATGAAGGTGGCTCTAACTTGATGCATGGCGACGCATTTGAAGCCATGCAGTCTTTGATTGACGACAAGCAACGCTTCGATGTGGTTGTTATGGATCCACCGGCTTTCATTGCCCGTCGTAAAGACATCAAAGCAGGTGAAGGGGCTTACCATCGAGCAAATCAATTGGCGATGAGGTTGGTCGCGAAAGGTGGCATTTTGGTTTCAGCTTCTTGTTCTATGCACCTTGAAACAGCACGTTTACATGACCTTGTTCGAAGTAATAGCCGTCAGCTAGAACGTTTTTCTCAGCTTATTTATCGCGGCACGCAAGCGCCTGATCATCCAGTGCATCCTGCGATTGAAGAAACAGAATACTTGAAAGCCTTGTTTTATCGAATTCACAACAATATGGGCTTATAAGCGTATTTATTGAATTTGATCGATCAGATCATTGCAAAGATACGAAGTAAAAAAACGTGGTTAGAGCCTTTCTAACCGCGTTTTTTTGTTTTAGCAAACGCTTTACCAATGGATATCGTAAACTAATTTCGTAACGATATATGTTGCCAGCCTCGGTCTTGTGCAATTTTTGTTAGTGTTTCATCGGCATCTACCGCGATAGGGTGATCGACCAATTCCAACAGCGGTAAATCGTTTCGTGAGTCGCTGTAAAAATAGCTGCCTTCCATTGTGTGTCCTGTTTCGGCTAACCATTCGTTTAAGCGTGTTACCTTGCCTTCTTGGAAGCTGGGAACGCCGATAATTTTTCCGGTGTAGTGGCCGTCAATGACTTCTGGTATCGGTGCAATAATATGATCCATGCCTAAGGCGTCACTTATTGGGCCGGTAACAAATTGATTGGTGGCAGTGATCATTAATAAAAAATGACCTTGATTTTTATGGTTTTTTAGCAAGTCTTTCGCTTTTTCCAGCATCATCGGCTGCACTTTTTCTTGCATGAATGTCTGATGTAAGTCGTTAAGTTCAGTGCGGGAAAACTGCTTTAATGGCGCGAGGCTAAACGCTAGGTATTCATGAATATCCAGAGTGCCTGATTGGTATTGTTGAAAGAACGTATCGTTCGCTTCTTTGTATGCTTGGGTATCGACTAACCCTTTCTCAACCAGAAATTGTCCCCAAGTGTAATCACTGTCGCCGTTTAATAAAGTACCATCTAAGTCAAATATTGCGAGTGTCACAAGCTGTCCTCAATTCTTCTAAAGTGCGCGAATTATAGCCTTGGCGACAATAAATAACAGTAGTCTTAATTGTGCGGATGGGGGAATTATGGAACAATGAATCTAATTTATTCTTATATAAGAAGGTGATGGCTCGTGATTGATGCAGACGGATACAGACCGAATGTGGGCATCATATTGATGAACGAGCGTGGCCAGCTTCTTTGGGCGAGACGTGTTGGGCAAAATGCTTGGCAGTTTCCTCAAGGCGGCATTAAATCTGACGAAACACCGGAAGAAGCATTATTTCGAGAATTAAAAGAAGAAGTAGGGCTGGATCCACATCAGGTTGAAATCGTTGGAAAAACTCGCGGTTGGCTGCGTTATCGTCTTCCTAAGCGCATGCTAAGACACAATAGTAAGCCTTTATGTATTGGACAAAAGCAGAAGTGGTTTCTTCTGTCTATTCGTTGTCCTGATGCTTCTGTGTGCGTGGATGGAACTGAAACTCCTGAATTTGATGGCTGGCGTTGGGTAAGTTATTGGTACCCACTTGGCCAAGTGGTAGCGTTCAAAAAAGACGTCTACCGACGAGCCTTAAAAGAGCTTATTCCTAGCGCACATCGTCGACTAGAAAAGTGATAAACTTACAGGCTTGATATTGGAGGTTATGTAAATTGATGGGAGCCCTATGCTAGGTTTGTTAAGACGTATTACACAAGAGGTGACTGCTGCGCAGTCCTTACCTGCGGCACTGGATATTATTGTTCGACGTGTCCGCAGAGCGATGCGAGCAGAAGTGTGTTCTATTTATTTAGTAGACACCGATACAAAGGATTATGTCTTGATGGCAACCCGCGGCTTGAATGCGGATGTTGCGGGCAGTGTTAGTCTAAAGGCCGATGAAGGTCTGGTCAGTTTGGTTGGCCGAAGAGCGGAACCTGTTAACCTTGAAGACGCTCATATTCACCCCTCTTTCCATTATTTAAACGGCACAGGTGAAGAGCGTTACCGCTCTTTCCTAGGTGTACCTATTATTCATCATCGCCAAGTCTTGGGTGTGCTGGTAGTGCAGCATGAAGACAAGCGTCGCTTTGACGAAGGTGAAGAAGCTTTCCTGATTACCTTGTCTGCGCAATTAGCAGGTGTTATTGCTCACGCAGAAGCGACAGGGGCCATTAGCAGTTTAAATTCTAATGCTATTCCTAGCGGCTATGATTATCGTTACAAGGGCGTTCCTGGTAGTTCTGGTGTTGCGATTGGTCGCGGCATTGTTATTTTTCCTCCTGCCGATTTGGATGTTATTCCGGATCGTCGTACTACCGATTTTGACGAAGAAATTCAAGATTTTTACCAAGCACTGGATGCCGTTCGACAGGATATTCGCCGTGCTAGCAACCGTATTAGCCAACATCTTTCTGTCGACGAAAAAGCACTTTTCGATGTGTACCTTAAAATATTAGACGATAACTCCATTGCTGGTGAAATCGTCCGAAAAATCAAAGAGGGTAACTGGGCACAAGGCGCATTAAGGCAGGTTATTCAGGCACACATTGCCCAGTTTAATCGCATGGATGACCCTTACCTACGAGAGCGCGCGTCTGACCTTCGTGATCTTGGCCGTCGTATACTGTCTCATTTACAAGAGAAAGCGCCGAATGTTGCTGAGCGCTTTAGTGAACCGTCTATCATTATAGGGGAAGAGCTGACTGCTTCGATGTTGGGTGAAATCCCAATTGATAAGATCAAAGGCCTTGTTTCCGTTATGGGGTCTGGTAACTCGCATGTGGCTATTTTAGCGCGTGCTATGGGCATACCAACCGTCATGGGTGCGCTGGACTTACCTTATGCCCAATTAGATAAAGTCGATCTTATTGTCGATGGTTATCTTGGAAAAATCTTTACTTATCCATCCGAAGCGCTGATAGAAAACTACCAGCAAATTGTTGATGAAGAACGTCAACTCGAAGAAGAATATGAAGCCCTTAGAGATTTACCCTGCGAAACTCTGGATGGTCAGCGTTTATCTTTATTTGTAAACACGGGGTTGTCAGCTGATGTTGCTCGTTCTTTGGATCGCGGCGCGGAAGGAATTGGTCTTTACCGAACGGAAGTGCCTTTTATGGTGCGGGATCGTTTTCCGACCGAGGCTGAGCAAGTTGTTATTTATCGCCAACAGTTAGAAGGTTTCGCGCCCGCGCCAGTAACCGTTCGTACGCTGGATATTGGTGGTGATAAAGCGTTGTCTTATTTCCCTATCAATGAGGCGAACCCTTTCTTAGGTTGGCGGGGTATTCGAGTGACGCTCGATCATCTGGAAATTTTCATGGCGCAAATTCGTGCCATGATAAAAGCCAGTGCCGATCTGCATAACTTGAAGATCATGCTGCCGATGATCTCGAATGTAGCGGAAGTAGAAGAGGCGTTGGCCTTGATTCGTCGAGGTTATGCAGAAGTAAAAGAAGAAGGTTACAACGTTAAAATGCCTCGCGTTGGTGTCATGATAGAAATCCCCGCCGCAGTGTATCAAGTTAAAGAATTGTCTGAACTGGTCGACTTTTTATCCGTCGGAACGAACGATCTGACTCAGTACTTACTGGCGGTAGATCGGAATAATCCTCGTGTTGCTGACCTATACAACTCGTTTCATCCTTCTGTTTTACGTGCGTTGCTTAGCATCGTCGATCAGGTGAGAGGAGAAGGTATTGGATTAAGTGTGTGTGGTGAAATGGCGGGCGATCCCATGGGCGCCATTTTGTTAATGGCGATGGGATACGAAGTATTATCCATGAGTTCGACCAGCTTGCCTAAAGTGAAGGCGGTCATTCGAAACATATCCATGAAACAAGCTCAGGACATGCTTGATGAAGTAATGAAACTTTCTCATGCAGAAGCGGTCACACAAACCATGACAAGACTCATGCGTGAAGCCAATATTGAACGTTTGATACGTCCATCCAAAACCACCAACGTGGATTAATATCTACCTGAGGTTTATTACAAGATTATGATTTCATATCCAGACATTGACCCTATTGCTGTATCTATAGGGCCGATTTCAGTGCATTGGTACGGCATTATGTACCTGATCGGCTTTGCCGGTGCGTACTTTTTCGGCATGTATCGAGCTAAGCGTTCTAACGGACTTTGGACACCAGAGATGGTCAGTGATGCTATATTTTATGGTGCACTTGGTGTCATTTTAGGTGGTCGTGTTGGTTATATTTTATTTTATCAATTCCCTGCGTTCATCGATAACCCACTTATAATAGTACGTATTTGGGAAGGCGGAATGTCTTTTCATGGTGGTTTACTGGGCGTGATCGCTGCCATGCTCCTTTTTTCTCGCCGCTACAAAAAACACCTTGTTGATGTGACCGACTTCATTGCCCCCTTTGTTCCCATTGGTTTGGGCGCTGGGCGTTTAGGTAATTTCATTGGTGGTGAGCTATGGGGTAAACCCAGCGATGTTTCTTGGGCTATGATTTTTCCTAATGACGCATTACAGCTTGCTCGTCATCCTTCTCAGCTGTATCAATTCGCATTAGAAGGTGTCGCGCTGTTTTGTATTTTATGGTTCTTTTCTCAAAAATCGAAACCTCGTTACTGTGTTTCAGGTATGTTCTTGCTTTGTTACGGGATTTTTAGAATCTTAGTTGAATTTGTGCGCGAGCCAGACAGCCAAATTGGTTATCTTGCTTTTGGTTGGTTGACGCAAGGACAACTGTTGTCTTTGCCTATGGTTATTGTCGGCGCCGGTTTGATTATCGCAGGCTTCAAGTTGAAAACATTCCCGAAAAATTAAAACCTTAGAATTGACACAAAAAAACCAGCCGTGTGGCTGGTTTTTTTATATCTAAGCATTTCTACACCGAGAATGGATAAGCGATGGGGTCATGAAATTGGTAATCTTCCACTTCAAAATCGTCCATGGTAACCCATGTTTCTATGTCTTTTAGTGTTTTAATCTCTGGGTTTATTTTTAGTGTTGGCAGTGGGTAAGGTTCGCGTTTTAACTGCACATCACGCATTAACTCGAGCTGATCTTCATAGATGTGAGCGTTTACTATCTTGTGGAAAGCTTGGCCTGCTTTTTTACCAGTAATTTGCGCGACAATGGCGAGGAGCACGTAAACTTGAACCATATTGAAATTAAGGCCCAGCGGAACATCACAGCTGCGTTGAGTACTGTTTAGGTAGAGTGTGTCACCGAGTAGCGAGAAATGATGGCTGTACAGGCACGGACGAAGGCAAGCCATATGGAAAGCGCCTGGATGATAAAAGGTGAGGATTTCGCCACGGTTATCTACACCACGAGTTAGATCGTCGACGATTTGTTTTAATAGATCAATGTGACCGCCATCGGGCTTTGGGAAATGGCGACCAATGGCGCCGTAGCAAAGCCCCATATCATCTTCGCCTTTGCGGTAAGAGTTATTTAGCCAAACTTCATTTTGATTGGCGTTTGCGTCCCATGTTTTGGTGCCTAGTGCTCGAAAGTCGGCGGCGTTGTCGTAACCTCTTAAATAACCAATGATTTCGGCAATCGCGGACTTCCAGAAACTTTTACGTGTGGTGACGAGCGGAAATTCGCCTTTACTCACATCGTAGGTTAGATCGGCATTAATGACCGTTAAGCAACGTTTGCCAGTACGTTCATTGCTTACCCATTCGCCTTCATTGACGATGCGGTGGCAAAGGTCTAGATATTGTTTCATTGAGGCTTACCTTGTTTTGTATTGAATGGCGACTGATGCTTTACGTCTCCTGAAGTGTGTCTAGGAAATGCATTCTAAGCTGCCATAGGTATAATGATTGTCATCGATTATATCAGAAGCTTTTACTCTTTGATCCCAAGAGTCAGGCTGTCTTACAAGAAAGGTGCTTGCTATGTTGTCACTGATTGTTGCTATGTCTACTAACCGAACCATAGGTATTAATAACTCGTTGCCTTGGCATTTGCCGAATGATTTGAAATATTTTAAGCAGGCGACCATGGGAAAACCCATTGTGATGGGACGCAAAACGTTTGAATCTATTGGTAAACCACTGCCGGGCCGTCGCAATATCGTGATCAGTCGTGATCTCGCTTATCAAGCAGAAGGGGTTGATGTCGTGGCTTCTTTGGAAGACGCGATATCGCTTGGTGAAGATGTTTGCTTGGTGAATGGTCAAGAGGAAGTCATGGTGATTGGTGGTGCTCAGATTTATCAGTTAGCACTTGAGCGAGCGGATCGTTTGTACATTACCCATGTGGACGCCGAGGTAAAAGGCGACGCGTTTTTCCCAGAAGTAGATTGGCCGTCTTTTACCTTGATGGGAGAAGAGGTGTTTGCGGCAGAAGGGCCTAATCCATACGACTATCGTTTCTCGGTATATCAAAGAACCAGCGCAGAGTAATCCGTATGTGGCAGCAAGTTGAGATTCAATTAGCGCCGATGCGTCGTGGCTTTCATTTAATCACTGATCAAATTGAGGCTGCTTTACGTGATATGTCGCCTGTTTCTATTGGTTTGTTGCATGTTCAATTGCTTCATACTTCCGCGTCTTTAAGCATTAACGAAAACGCCGATCCTTCAGTAAGACGCGACATGGAGCGTCATTTTTCTCATATGGTGCCAGAAAATCAGCCGTATTATGAGCATGTGTATGAAGGAAGTGATGATATGCCAGCACACATTAAGGCAAGCCTGCTGGGGTCATCTTTAACTATCCCTATTCGAGATAAAAAATTGTACTTAGGAATTTGGCAGGGCGCTTATTTGGGCGAACATCGAGACCATGGTGGCGTTAGATGTATTGTTTTGACCTTGCAGGGCGAACCCTGTAAATGAGAGTGATTCAATAGAAAAGGAACAAGCGGCATACTGATGAGCATGTCGCTTGTTCGTTTTTTAGACTTTAATTAACGACGATCTGCTTGCTCTTGGCTTGTCCATCTTCAACCGCTTGGTTAGCGCTTAAAGCCAACTCATCAATGGTTTCACCATCTTCTGGGAAGGTTGCAATTCCGATGCAAAAATCCATAGGGTTCGAATTGCCTTCTAATAAGACTGTTTTTTCATCTTCGGTTGGATTGATAATATGATTAAGCAATTTTTTGGCGTCTTTGACGCTGGTATTAGGCAACAGCAATAATAATTTATCACCTTCAACGCGCGCTAGTACATCGGCCTCTCTAATTTTTTTATAGATATGTCGAGCCGAGGTTTGTATCGCAATGTTGCGGGCTTCCATGGAAAGCGTTGACAGTCGGTCATTGGCATCAAGGTGTATTTTGGCCATGGTCAGTGGCGTATATTGACGCTTTGCAAGTCCTAGTTGCTTTTTAAAGTGCGTAAGTGCCGCGCCTCTTGTTAACAAACCAGTCAGTTCATCAAAAGTAGCTTGGTTTCTAAGGTGCTCTTCAAGGGCTTTTTGATGACTAATATCGACAACAAATCCGATGACTTTTTTAATACTACCGTCGGTTTTTTTTGAGTAAGTTCTTCCGCGTTCTTTGACCCACAAATAGCTTTTATCGCTTTTCTGAATTCGGTATTCGACTTCATAGTAGTCTTGATTGTGCGTGATATGTTCATCGACCAAATCCCCCAATCTCTTAACGTCGTCAGGGTGAACAATGGCATGCCATTCTACGGTTGATTGAGGTGTTTTTTCTTGTGGAATATCCAGTAACGTTGCGATGGATTTTGAACAAGAAACCAAATCTGATTCCGTTTCCCAAATCCACAAACCTGCAGATGACTCGGTTAGGGCGAATTTAAGTAGTGTATTTTCTGCCGCTGAGAAATCCATGTGATCGGTGTTGTACACACAAGCTAATACCGATTCGCCAAGATGCTGCAGCTCAAGTTGCATGTTTACTAACTTATCACCGACCCGGATTAAGCTTTCACAGCGTTCGATACTGCCGTTTTGGATCTTGGTGTTGAGCTTGTGCCAATCTTCTACCGACGTGGCATCCGCACAAAGAGATTCCCAAGTATTCGAAGGTGTTGTGTTGAAATTCTCAAACAAGATTTCAAAGTTTCGATTACATGACACTAACTTTCCGCTACAGCTCTCCACTATAAAAGCGGGCGTGGGCATGTACTTAAACGCTAATTCGAAAGGGGTACTCATAAACGCGCTCCTTTATAATGGTGATGGATTATTCTGGCGTGATCCAAGTAACTTGATATGCCGCCTCGTTATCTTCCGCTAATAGCTTGCTTAGAACCGGTAAAAATTCCTTGGCTTCTTTTTCGAGTGTCCAAGGTGGGTTAACAATGATCATACCGCTTCCAGCCATTCCACGCTCTTCTTCTGTGTTTCTAATACAGAGTTCAAGTAAAAGTACATTACGAATGTTCGTTGCTTTTATTGAATTCAAAAAGGTATTTGCTTGCTGGCGATTTAATACTGGATACCAGATAGCGAAGGTACCTTGAGGAAAACGCTTGTAGCCATCTTCCAATGCCTGAACCACATATTTGTAGTCTTTTTTGACTTCATACGGCGGGTCCATTAAAACAAATCCACGTTTTTGTGGCGGTGGTAGCATGGCTTTTACGGCGGCAAAACCATCGTCTTTGACGACATTGGCTTTACGCTTATTTGGGAACAGTGCTGCCAGCGTTGGATAATCGTTCGGATGTAGCTCGCATAAGTGTAGTTTGTCTTTTTGGCGTACGTAGTAGTCAACAATTTTTGGGCTGCCTGGATAAAAACTTAGTGCGTCTGCAGGATTCATTTCCCGAACAATGTCTAATAGGTTTTCTAAAGGCTCTGGTAGGTTGTCTTCGGTAAATAACCGAGCAATGCCGGAGTGAAACTCTTTATTCTTTTGCGCTTGCTCAGAGTTTAATGAGTATTGACCAATGCCAGCGTGAGTATCTAAATAGAAAAAGGGCGCGTCTTTCTTTATAAAATGACGGCAGATTTGACTTACCGTCAAATGCTTTAAAATATCAGCGTGGTTGCCTGCATGATAAATATGGCGATAGCTGAGCATGCTGTGTCCTGTCGTGAGTAATCTCGTTATGAATAAAAAAGGCCGCGAGCCTAATATGGCAAAGCGGCCTTTTGCGTATTATCTTAAAAATTAGCCTATTTTACTGATGTCGCGTACGGCACCTTTGTCTGCACTGGT
>CAXBGJ010000072.1:0-13992 GCA_963975045.1 uncultured Marinomonas sp.
GGTGGTACACCAGCGGTGTATGAAATACCTTGGCTGCCAACTTCGTTGTACGCGTCTTTGTGATCTGCGACGTTGTAGATAAAGACTTCTTTCTCTTTACCGTCCTTAATGCCTTTTACCACATCACCAATACAGGTTTTGCCTACATAGTTAGGGGCAAGCGAAGAAGGGTCTGGCAGTACCGCTTTAACGACTTTAAGCGGAATGACTTCTAAGCCTTCTGCGGTTTTAACCGGCTGCTCAGAAAGTAAACCTAGGCTTTTTAATACGGTGAATACATTGATGTAATGCTCACCAAAGCCCATCCAAAAGCGTACGTTAGGCACGTCTAGATTTTGCGAGATAGAGTGAACTTCATCGTGGCCTGTCATATAAGCCGTTTGCTTACCTACAACAGGGAGATCATCTGTTCGGCTGATTTCGAACATTTTGTTTTCTTGCCATTGGCGGTTTTGCCAAGAATAAACACGTCCGGTAAATTCGCGGAAGTTAATCTCTGGATCAAAGTTAGTCGCAAAGTATTTACCATGGCTACCCGCGTTGATATCAATAATGTCGATGTCGCTAACACTATCGAAATAATCATTGTATGCAAGAGCGGCATACGCGTTTACCACACCCGGATCAAAACCTACGCCAAGAATAGCGGTTACGCCTTTGTCTTTACATAATTCGCGGCGTTTCCATTCGTAGTTTGCATACCAAGGTGGTGTTTCACAAATTTTCGCAGGGTCTTCATGGATTGCTGTGTCTAGGTAAGCGGCTCCCGTTTCGATACACGCTTCTAATACAGACATGTTGATGAAGGATGAACCAACGTTGATCACGATTTGTGATTCTGTTTCGTTAATCAATTGTACCGTTGCGGCGACATCAAGTGCGTTTAGGGCGAATGCTTGAATGCGGCCCTCTACCTTCATGCTGCCTTTGTCGAGGACACTGGATACAATATCGTCGCATTTCGTAACGCTGCGCGAAGCAATTGCGATATTGCCCAGTGTGTCATTGTGTTGGGCGCATTTGTGGGCTACAACACGAGCCACGCCTCCGCCGCCAATAATAAGAACATTTCTTTTCATAGTAACGCTATCTCCAAAATTTTAGTCTAGGCAGAGTTAAGATAGATTCTGCTCAAAATCGTTGTAATCGAATTCTCTTACGAGTTCGATGTTGCCATCCAATTGGCGTATGGCAATAGACGGCATTTTAACACCGTTAAACCAGTTCTTTTTCACCATGGTGTAACCTGCGGCGTCTTGGAAAGACAGGCGGTCACCCACTTGCAGTGCTTGCTTGAATTTAAATTCACCGAAAATATCGCCAGCCAAACAAGACTTACCACAAATCATGTATTCATGTTCACCATCACAAGGCGCCATTTTAGCACTTTCACGGTAAATCAGCAGGTCTAGCATATGAGCTTCAATGGAACTGTCGACAACGGCTAAGTTTTTGCCATTGAATAGCGTATCTAACACTGTCACTTCGAGCGTTGTGCTCTTAGTAATCGAAGCTTCGCCCGGTTCCAAATACACTTGAATACCGTATTTCTCAGAAAAGGCTTTTAGGCGTTGGCAAAATTGATCAATAGGGTAGTTATCGCCCGTAAAGTGAATTCCACCGCCCAAGCTTATCCAGCGGACTTGCTGAATAAGATGACCAAAGCGTTCTTCGATCAAGGTAAGCATTTCATCAAAGCGTTCAAAATCATCGTTCTCACAATTGTTGTGGAACATAAAGCCCGAAATATCGCTAATGACGGTTTCGATCTTTGCAGGGTCCCATTCGCCAAGGCGACTGAAGGGTCTTGCTGGGTCGGCAATTAAAAATTCAGATGTGCTGACTTGTGGGTTAACACGTAAACCACGTGTTTTGCCTTCACTAATGACTTTAAAGCGGCTTAATTGACCAATGGAATTGAAAATGATTTTGTCTGAATGGTCTAAGACTTCGCGGATTTCATCGTCGGAATAGGCCACGCTGTAAGCGTGGGTTTCGCCTTTAAACTTAGTGTTACCCAGTTTGACTTCGTATAAGGAAGACGACGTAGTGCCATCCATATATTCTTGCATTAAGTCGAATACAGACCAAGTGGCAAAACATTTAAGGGCCAATAATGACTTGGCTCCGGACTGTTGGCGCACATAAGCGATCTTCTCTAAGTTCTTTAGAAGAGCCGCTTTATCAATGAGGTAATACGGTGTCTTGATCATGGCAACCTGCCCAGTAGTCAAAACGCTGTATTCTAGAGCAAAGGTGGGTGTGTTTTCTAGCTTAAAATAGGGATTTTATGAGCCTTTTTGTGTCATTTTGACGACTTTTATCGTTCCTTCAACAGGCTCATGCTTTTTATTGGACCAGTATGCTCTTCCAATAGAGTGATTGATTGATGATTTCACTTTTGCGTGGAGGATAATAGGGTAACCTCTTAGCTAATTCTGCTTTATAATCCGCTACAATTGATTTTTGTAGCGTTTTCAGACTCGTGTATTCGCCACTAATAGATTTTTAAAGAGTATAAGGAACATCTTAGCATGTTGATTTTAGTTATTGGTTTGGTCGTATTTTTCTGTGTGCACTCAGTTCGTTTGGTTGCACCTAATTGGCGTGAAACAAGTATGGGGCAAGGCAAGAACGGTATTATACGTTGGTATATGCGTTTTGGTTTATTAACTTTATTAGCGACAGCATTCATTGTCATGGGTTACATGCAAATGCGTGTTGAGCCTATTTGGTTATGGTTTCCTCCCGTTTGGACACGTCACTTAGCTGGCTTACTGGTACTGGCTGCGCTTTTCTTTGTCGGTTCTGCATTAGTGCCGAACACCTCGATGAAACAGAAAATGGGCTACCCATTGTTGATTGGGATAAAAATTTGGGCGTTCGCTCATCTCATCAGTAACGGCAATTTGGCCGATGTGATGATATTTGGCAGTTTCTTAGTGTGGTCGATTGTAAGTTTTGCCGTCTATCGCCGTCGTGATAGAAAAGCGGGTGTTGTGTATGCCACATCAGACGAGTCCAGTGTTCCAGCTAATTTACTGGCGTTTGTTTTTGCGATGATGTCTTGGTTTGTTATCGTTTTTTATCTACATGAAGCGATCATCGGTGTATCACCACTGGTCTAATATTTGTTTGCAGGAAGAGCAATATTAAGCGAATGACCTTTGAGTCTCATGTCATATTTTTAACCACGCCCGTGCGGTTAGTTTTGATACTTTTAGGTCTTTCTGTTATCGTCCGCGCCCTTTTTGATTAGCGATGATAGGTAAAAAATAAATGATTTGTGGATTTGATTATGGAACATCGAATTGTGCATTAGGCATTGTGCAGGACTCGTCTGTGCGTTTGGTCGCTTTAGAAGGAGATCATACTTTTTTACCTTCCACGCTGTACGCTTTAGATCGTGATTTAATTACTGAAGCCGTAGGCAGAAATATTCAAGGTTTTCAGTCACGACAAACCTTTGCAGAGCTGCGTCAAAATGCCTTAACGCGCGCCAAACGTGCTCGTTACGAAGAAGACATTGCTGATGACGATCAAACCCTATTTTTTGGTCGTGCTGCGTTTGATGAATATTTCCAATGGCCCGAAGAAGGGTATTTTGTAAAATCGCCTAAATCCTTTTTAGGTGGTGCAGGACTGCGCGCAGAGCACATCCATTTCTTTGAGGACATTGTTACTGTGATGATGCAAAACATCAAACAACGTGCTGAAAGAAGCTTAGGTGCAGACATTACCCATACCGTTATTGGTCGACCGGTAAACTTTCAAGGTATTGATGCTGAGGTGAGTAATCGTCAAGCATTAGAGATTCTAACCACAGCGGGCAAGCGAGCAGGCTTTAAAGAAATTGAATTTCTGTATGAACCGATTGCAGCGGGTTTAGACTTTGAAGTGGCCATGACCGAAAACAAAACGGTACTGGTTGTGGACATTGGCGGTGGTACCACTGACTGTGCCATGGTTCGTATGGGGTCTGATTACGTTCAAAAAGAAGACAGACGCAGTGACTTTTTGTCTCATACCGGTGAACGAATCGGCGGTAATGATTTGGACATACAAATTGCAGGCAAACATTTAATGCCGCTGTTTGGGATGAATTCACTGCTAAAAACTGGCTTGCCAATGCCAACACAAATGTATTGGAATGCCATTACAACAAACGATGTATCGGCCATTGCGACCTTTAATAGCATGGAAACTAAGAATCAAATACATCAAATGCGATTGGATGCGTCTGAGCCCAAATTAATCGAGCGTTTCCTGCGAATGCGAGAGGAAAAGCACAACTACCATATTGTGCGCAGTGCAGAAGAAGCCAAAATAGCCTTATCTGACTCTCAGAGTTACCTTGCTTCATTGGATTACATTGAAGCCGCGCTTGAGGCGACGATTACTCGTGAAGAGTTGGCTAAGTCGATTACCTCACCACTCGAAAAAATGTTGAACTTGATGTCTGCCGCGATAGAGCAGGCTGGTGAAAAACCAGATTTGATTTATATGACCGGTGGTTCGGCCAAGTCTCCTGTTATTCGTGATGCGATTCAACAACGTATTGGGGATATTCCTGTATTGGATGGTGATCACTTTGGCAGTGTGGCGGCGGGTTTAACGGTTTGGTCTGAACGTATTTTTAAATAAATTTTTTACGAAAAGCTTTAAATAAAAGTACCAGATAACATTTTGATCCAGTGTTGCTTAAAAAACATCACTATATAAAAAGCGAGTGACTAGGGTCACTCGCTTTTTTTGAGTGAAAAACGTTTATCCACCAGCCCTTATTTTTCTCGCTTTGGTTGCTTAAATTCGCTTTAAACCGTACGCTTCCACTTTCTGATACTGCGTTATTAACGGCGTTTATCAGTTCTTGTGAAGGTGCCAGTTTTACTGGTGAAACGGGAAACAGGTGCGTGTTAAACAAACCCTGTACTGCCCCCGCAACGGTAAGTAAGTGATGTGTTTTTTTACTCACTCCCACTGTCCTTTTTGGATGGGAAGGGATGAGGCTTTTAGGAAAATACAGAGTAGCCAAACACTTATGAGTCCGGAGACCGGCCTTCATTGATTAGGATTTTTTGCTTAGTACATCGTGCTAAGTGGGGGTCCGTTAATTTGAATCATACGGGTGAGTATGAAGCATATTTTGGAGGCACATCGTGCATATTGAACCAGGCGTTGTTGACGGCGCAAAAATTGTTTTGAGTTACGCTACGGCGTTAGCGGCTTTTGGATTTTCTGCAAAAGCGTCTATCGACATGATTAAAAAAAATGGCCTGATGTCTTTAATCGGACGCAGCGCAATAACCACAGTATTCGTCTTTATTTTCTTTCAAGTTATGCCACACCACGCGGTAGGGGTATCTGAAGTTCACTTTATCCTTGGCTCAACATTATTTCTCATGTTTGGTCCTGCAGCGGCGTCGATCGGTTTGTTATCTGGGTTATTGATGCAGGGTATATTTTTTGCCCCGATCGACCTTCCACAATATGGCATGAACGTCACAACCTTATTATTGCCTCTGTTTGCTATGTCTGTCGTAGCGCGTCGTATCATTTCGGACAATACGGCTTACGTGGATATTTCTTATAAACAGGCATTGAAACTGTCTTTAACGTATCAAGGTGGCATCGTTGCTTGGGTCGCGTTTTGGGCGTTTTACGGACAAGGTTTTGGTGCTGAAAATATGGCGTCGGTAGCGACGTTTGGCCTTGCTTATATAAGTGTTGTGTTGCTTGAGCCTGTGTTAGATCTTGCCGTACTAGCAGGAGCAAAAAGTTTGAATCGCATTAAAAATTCTTCATTATTTGAAGCGCGCTTGTTCCACTAAGTGAAATGAGTTGATCAAGCACGACTAAATACAATGCCCACGTTTTTTACTAGAAATAGAGAAAGAGCGTGGGCATTTTTTATATTACCGTCATGCCATCTTTCGCAATGAGCATATTGTCAGGCAAACTGTCTCCATGCTCCATCAGCCAGCAATCTAAGCGATGACTGATGTGTGTGAGCATCATGATTTTCGGCTGCAGGGTGTGATAGGCCAAGAGAGCAAGATTGATGTCGTTATGATTTCTAGGCGCCGTTGACGTTGGTGGTTCTGAGCAATCGAGTATCAGGTAATCCAGCGTTTTGTTGGCTAAGAATGCCTGTGTTGTTTCAGGTAGACCGACGGTGTCAGTGAGATACGCTAGGGTAAAACCGTTCTTCTCAATGACATAGCCTAAGGTGATTTTAGAATGCAGTAATGGCAAGGACGTAATCAAAAAATCATCAAATTGAATCGTTTCGAATGGTATAAACGCCGGCTGGAAATCGAGCACGCCAGCGTGTTTATAAAGGTCGTCTGTGCCTTTTTGATCGTCCGGTCGAAACACCGGAATTTTCTCTGGTCGTTCAGACCAACGCAAATGAAACAAGCCTTGAACGTGATCCATGTGAAAGTGAGTCAGGATAATTCGCTGAATCTCATCAAATTCGTATCGTTCCGCCAAGTTAGGAACCCCCGCGTCAATCAGGGTCACGCCAAGCTCGGTGCGAATTTCAAGACTGCAAGGTCCTCGGCGAAACGTGTCATCTTGTTTTGCTCGTTCACATGCCGCGCAATCACAGCCCCAAACCGGAACTTGACCAGCGTTACCTGAGCCAAGAATTCGAATATTCAACATAATTTTTCTCTTTTATTCGTCTTTCATTCGTCTTTCATTCGTCTTTTAATCGCCATTCATTTGCTTTTTTATGAAGGGGTAGACAGTGAATTAAGGTAACTAATAAGCTGCAGAACGGCGTCATCAATGTTGGTGTTATTGTTTATGATATGACACTGATTAAGCGGTTCTTTTGCTTTGGAAGAGGTGAATTGCTGTTGCGTTCGAGTAAGTCGCGCCTCGATATCGGGTAGCGATTCACGGCCTCGGTTAATTAATCGTTGGCGCAGTATGTCTGTCTCCACCTTGATCAATACAGGCACTAAATCTTTGCCATAAATCGCCAGGGCGGAGGGTAGGTATTCTCTTGATCCGTTGACGAGGACGTTCTGGCCTTTTTCTAGCCAGAGGTCGATTTCCTTGCCAATGCCGTAGCGCAATCCGTTGGCTTGCCAATCTAGGGAAAAGAAACCCAGTTGCTGACGTCGTTGGAATTCCGCTTCGCTCAATTCTATGTGATTTTCGTTACCAGATTGCCAATCGCGACAAATGTAGCGATTGGCAATCATTAGGTTGGGCGACGGTCTAAGTGCTTGAGTATTTAACCATTGGCGTACGCCGGCTAAAACAGAGTCTTTGCCGCTGCCCGAAGCACCGATGAGATAAATGACCTTACTCATAGTTGTCCTGTTTATTTCTCATTACTTTATTTCTCATTACTTTGTTTTCATTAGACGCTTTATTCGTCAATGATTAAAAGGCCCGCTGGCCGTTTTTCCAGACTTGCTCAATGTGGACATGATCCTCTTTCAAGGTACTCCAAATCAAGTCAGCTTTTTGGCCGACAGCAATTTGACCTCTGTCGTTTAAACCTGCGGCTTTTGCAGGGTTTAGGCTGACCAAATTCATGGCTTTAGGCACATCGTAATCATTGTTTTCTAACTGAGCGATTGAAAACGCGGACTCTAATAGGCTCGCAGGGTAATAATCACTGGATAAAATGTCCAATACACCCGCGCTTGCCAGTTCATGAGCCGCAATGTTGCCTGAGTGAGAGCCGCCACGAACCACATTTGGCGCGCCCATTAAGACACTCATTCCCTTGCTGTGAGCTGCTTTTGCGGCCTCAGCCGTGGTCGGGAATTCTGCAATCACCATTTTGAAATGATTAGATTCTTCCACGTGCTCTACAGTGGCGTCGTCATGGCTGGCGAGGGGGATATTTAATTCGTGACAGGTTGCACAAATACTTTCTCTAAACGTCGCGCTGTAACGTTGACTAGCATCAACTTGACGGGTAATAAACGCGTCCATTTCGGCATCCGATAGCTTGTATTTACCTTGGTAGTATTCGCGATATTTTTCCATTTTAGCGAATTGACGTTGGCCGGGAGAATGATCCATAACAGACACGAGTTGTACGGGGGTTTGTTTCAACAACGCTTGAAAATTGTCTAATGTGTCTTTATGGCTGACTTCACAACGTAAATGTAAAAAGTGATCGGCACGGGTTAAACCACGTTCACGGGATTCATTAAGCGCATCGACCATACGGCTTAGATTGTTTAATCGTTCGCTGCCTTCGATAACATCGCCTACCGAAACCGCATCGAATACCGAGGTGATTCCTGCGCTGACCATTTGAGCATCATGGACTTTAAACGCTTGAATCGCAGGCCAACTTACCCCAGGTCTCGGTGTGAAATGTTTCTCCATGTTGTCTGTGTGCAATTCGACCATACCAGCGGTTAGGTAACCATTGTGGCAATCAATGGCGCCAGGCAAAGACACGTTGCCGTGGTCAATGTGTGTGATAACGCCCTCGTTAATTACTACCGTCCCTTTAATGACTTCATTGGCTAAGACAATTTGAGCATTGGTTAAAATCATGATTACTTCTCCAGAATTAGTGGTTTAGGGCGACTGGCTGGTCGTTGGTCTGAGTGGTATGAAGGCGGTTTTCGTTCACGGAAAATACATGATCAGCGACGGCATTACGCACTTGGCTATCATGGAAAATACCGACCACGGCGATATTTTTAGCCAGTGCGTTTTTGATCAATTGCACGACCACGGCTGAATTTTTTTGATCCAAAGACGCGGTTGGTTCATCCAATAATAAAATTGGATAATCTTGAATAAAGCCACGAGCGATGTTTACTCGCTGTTGTTCGCCCCCTGAAAAAGTACTAGGCGCTAACGACCATAAACGCTCTGGAATATTAAGCTGTTGCAACAAAAGCGTTGCTCTGGTTTCGGCTTCGTCGTCGGCCACGCCACGTTCCTTCAGTGGTTGCTTGACCACATCGAGTGTGGAAACTCTAGGAATGACTCTTAAAAATTGGCTGACGTAACCAATGGTGTGGCGTCTTACGTCTAATAGTTCATGGCTAGTCGCCGTGGCTAAATCCAGCATTTCGCCTTGATGACGAACATGAATGGCTCCTGAACTTGGTAAGTAGTTAGCGTATAAAGTACGTAGAAGGGTACTTTTTCCTGAGCCACTTTCGCCATGTAATACAGTGCATTGTCCCGCAGAAATCTGCAGATCGACGTTGTTTAAAATGGGCAGCTGTATGCCGCCTTGATTGTGCAGGGTGAAGGTTTTACTGAGCTGTTCCACTTGAATCATAGTGGTTGTGCTGGTGTTACTCATGTTGGCACTTGTCATCGCTAAATAGCCTTATGAAAATGGATTAAAGGTTTGGATAAAGGCGCTACTGGTTAAGGCGTCAGCACCGATGACACTAATAGCTGGGTGTAGGCGTGCTGTGGGTCGTCGAGTACTTGGTCGGTTAAACCTGTTTCGACAATTCTTCCGTGACGCATGACAATTAAGCGCTGAGCCAACAACCGAGCTACGGCAAGATCATGAGTGACGATCACCACGGCAAGATTCATTTCGGTTACCAAGGTACGCAATAAATCCAATAAGCGCGCTTGAACCGACACGTCAAGTCCGCCGGTGGGTTCGTCCATAAAGACAACTCTTGGATGAGTCACCAGATTGCGGGCAATCTGCAGGCGTTGCTGCATACCGCCAGAATAGGTAGACGGTTTATCATCGATACGGCTGACGTCCAGTTCCACATCTTCCATCCACTGCAAGCCTTTATCGCGAATCTTTCCGTAATGACGTTCGCCAACGGCCATTAAACGCTCGCCGATATTGGCGCCAGCAGAAACCCCCATGCGCAAACCATCACGAGCGTGTTGGTGCACCACACCCCATTCGGTTCTCAATAAATAACGGCGTTCTGTTTCTGAAAGCTGATAAAGATTAAGCCAGTTATTGTCACGATTAAGATAAAGAATTTCCCCTGCGTTTGGCGCAAGACGAGCAGATAAACTGGTCAACAAGGTGGATTTTCCTGAACCCGACTCTCCAACAATGCCCAAGACTTCTCCGGGATAAAGATCAAAACTGATGTCTTCGCAGCCTTTGCCTGGTGCGTATAACTTAGTCAGTTTGTTCACTTTTAGAAGTGGTTCATTCATCACTGCTTCATTGACGGTTGATTTATTTGGTATTGGTTTAGTCGGCATGAGAGTGTCAGTCATGATTTTTCTCTCCAGTTTGTGTGGCGTGCGCTTCGTTCTTATCGACCTGCTGTCGGCAGTAATCGGTGTCCGAGCATAAGTAGCTGCGAGAGCCTTGATCATCAATAATAACTTCGTCTAAGAAGCTATTCTGAGAACCACAAATGGCGCAGCTCTCATCCCAGGTTTGAATCTCAAAAGGATGATCTTCAAAGTCCAAACTTTCGACTTTGGTGTAAGGTGGAACCGCGTAAATACGTTTTTCTCGTCCCGCACCAAACAGTTGTAATGCCGGCATTTGATGCATTTTTGGGTTATCGAATTTGGGTATAGGCGACGGATCCATAATGTATCTGTCGTTCACTCGCACAGGATAAGCGTATGTGGTGGCGATATGACCGAAATGGGCGATGTCTTCATAGAGTTTTACATGCATCACACCGTAGTCTTCTAACGCGTGCATTTTGCGTGTTTCCACTTCGCTCGGTTCGATAAAGCGCAGTGGTTCTGGAATCGGTACTTGATAAATCAAAATCTGATCAGCACTTAATGGTGTTTCAGGAATACGGTGACGGGTTTGAATCAAACTGGCGTCTACGGTTTTTTCGGTGGTTTCTACACCAGTAAGTTCTTTAAAAAAGGCTCGAATACTGACGGCGTTGGTGGTGTCATCTGCGCCCTGATCGATTACTTTTAGAACGTCACTTTCACCAATTACCGCGGCGGTAAGCTGAATACCGCCGGTTCCCCAGCCATAAGGCATGGGCATTTCGCGCCCACCAAAAGGGACTTGATAACCGGGAATCGCCACGGCTTTGAGTAACGCACGACGAATCATGCGTTTGGTTTGCTCGTCAAGATAAGCGAAGTTGTAACCGTCTTTTATAGGGTCAAGCGTGACGTCATTAATGACAGGATTGACGCTGTTTGTGGAAGATAGGCTCATGCTTGTTCTCCTTTTTCGGTATTGGCTGTTTCTTTATTCGCCTGTTCTTTTCGTAAGCGACGCAACAATTCCAACTCAGATTGAAAATCCACGTAGTGGGGGAGTTTTAGATGGGAAACAAACCCTGACGCTTCTACGTTGTCACAATGGGATAAGATGAATTCTTCTTGTTGAGCAGGGGACACGCGTTCTTCGTCGTACTTTTCCGCCTGTAGTGCGCGGTCAATTAATGCCATAGATAGGGTTTTTCGTTCATTTTGGCCAAACGCCAGTCCATAACCTCGAGTGAATTTAATATCATCGTCTTCTAGCTTGCTAAAGCCGTTGATCATTTCGCACTCAGTTACTTGAATGCTGCCAATATCGACGCTGAAACCGAGTTCATCTGGGGTGATAAAGATGTCTACTTCACCTGTTCGAATCTCTCCTGCAAACGGGTGATTACGGCCGTAACCACGCTGAGTGGAATAGCCCAATGCGAGTAAAAAACCTTCGTCGCCACGCACAAGAGATTGCAAGCGCGCACTGCGATCACAAGGGTAAGACGGTGGATCTTGCGTTATATCGGCAGGTGTAATGTTTTCATCCACTTCTTCTACGATAAGCTTTTCCCGTTCGAGCATTTGCAAGACACGAGTCATGGCTTCAGGTTCATCTTCAGTATTAGTCGACGTGATATTTTCTAACTCTGCAGGTGTTCTACCGTCGGCTAATAAGGTGAAATCCAGCAGTCGATGGGTGTAGTCGAAGGTCGATCCTAAAAGTTGGCCGCCAGGTAAATCTTTAAAAGTCGCCGAGATTCGACGCTCTATTTGCATCTGTGTGGTATCAATTGCTTCACTGCGATAAAAGCGACTTAGCGTGGTGCGATAAGCGCGTAATAAGAAGATGGCTTCGACTAAATCCCCCGCAGATTGTTTGATGGCCAATGCCGCCAGTTGTGGGTCATAAATTGACCCTTCAGTCATTACCCGAGCGACAGCCAGAGGGAGCTGTTCACTGATTTGTGCCACGGACATTTCAGGGATTTGCATATCACCGCGACGATTTTTATCGAGCAATTTGTGTGCGTTGTTGATGGCGGTTTCTCCGCCTTTTACGGCCACGTACATTTAAAGCACCTCCACTTGAGTGGTTCGGGGTAGGCAAACGAGTTGGTTTTTGTCGATAAAGATAAAATCTAAACCGAGTGGGAAAGACCCATTACGTTCTCCTGTTTGATTCGACAAGTAGTTCAACAGTGGCGGTGAAAGGTCACTGATGGAAACCAATTGCGCCGTATCGATGCCTGGTCCAGAGAGACGCAAATTAACGCCTTCTGAGAGATCATCTTTCACGCTATGCACTTGAACGATGACAGTGCATCCCGTTTCTGGGTACTCGTCTGTTCCTTGAAAAAAGACATGAGGGAGTCGCTCAACAGAATCGATTTCGGCTGGACTCATCAAGGCAAAGAGTGCTTGTTGGCTGTCTTCTACGATAGGTACGCCAGTATGAAAATGCAGATTGTGTTTGATGTTTGGTGTCGTAAAATGCGGCGACAACCACAGCGGTGTTTGTTGATCCATCATTGCTTGGCACACTGCAAAAGTGCTGGTGAAAAGGGAGTCAATGGATTCTGGTGAATCGACACGAACCAGTGTGCCGGGCTCGCTCATTGCTTTGAGCAATTGACGAAACACCCGCTGACTGTCGTGCGAAGGTTTTTGAAAACCTTTGATTAAAGTGAGTGCTGTCATGATTAATCTTCCCCTCGAACTAGGGTGAAAAAGTTCACTTTGGTTTGCGCCACGTTGTTGGCTTTTTGAGCCTGCTGTGTGGCTAAGGTGTGAGCCAAAGGCTGAATAATGTTTTCCATTATGCTGTGCTGATGGGTTGGGTCTTGCAGCATGGCGTCGAGTTGCGCCGCGCGAACAGCGTGGTTTTTATCGCGCCCTGCAATGTAGCTGTGGCCGTAATGGCCTTTCGCGGATTGTACGACACAACGAGTGATGGTCATGTCGCCCACATTAAACTGAGACCCCGTTCCGCCCATGCGACCGCGAATTTGGGTCAGCCCTACTTCGGCGGGACGGATGTTTTCAAAGTCTTGTTGATCCATATAAACATTGGATAGTTTGATCAAGCTGTCTGAACTTGATTTTGCCATTACTGACATCCAGTGTTGTCTGGTTTTTTGTGTATCAGACATAGGTTTACTAATCATGGTGTTAAGGCTCCACGCTGTATTCAAAAATATCGCTACGACTGACACTGATGGAGTATTCCATTAGTGTGCCGCTCTCGATTAAGTAATATTGAGAATGAATTTCCATCACCGGAATACCACGGCCAATTTGCAGTTGTTGGCATTCGTCAAAGGTTGGCATACGGGCTTTGAGTCGAGTCTTTCCTCGGGTTGCTTGAAATTGGTAATGTTCCTGCAAAAAATTGTGTAGCGAATCGGACTGATAGCCACGCATTACCTGTTTAGTCACACCAAAGAGGTGATGCTTGATCAGGGTTGTCGCTTGCTCGTTGATAGAGCGACAAGTTTTGATCATCACTGCCTTTTGGTCGTTTGGTAACATGAGGCGTTGCGTAAGCTCATAGGGCAGCGTTTCTTCACAGCAGCCGAGCACTTGGGTTTCTAGGGTCATGCCTGCTTTGGATAGGTTGTAGGTAAAACAGGATTGATTATCGAGAGAATAATCAATCGCTGGCTGTGTGACTTGATTGCCCAGTCCTTGGAAACGCTTGATCAGACCATCTTGCACCAACTCATCGATGGCGCGACGCACCGTATGACGATTCACTTGAAAACGACTTGCCAGCTTTTGTTCTGCAGGCAAGAGATCTCCAGATTCGTACTGCTGGTG
>CAXBGJ010000073.1:0-13739 GCA_963975045.1 uncultured Marinomonas sp.
TTTACTTGGGTGTATTTCAAAGCCACGCAAAAAATAAAGAAGTTAATGTTGTATGGCGTCGGCTTGGCTTTTTTGGGAGAAGTGGTTTTCTCCATTGTCTTAGGAATGTATGAATATCGATTAGCGAATGTCCCGATTTATGTGCCTTTGGGTCACAGTTTGGTTTACGCCGCCGTGTTTTATATACACAAAGAAAAAGTTATTCAACGCCATAAAACGATGATTACCTCGGTGTTGTATTGGGGCATGATTACGTATTCCAGCCTTTGGTTAATCTTCGATCAAGATTTGCTTGGCTTTCTCTGCATGCTAGTGGTGGTTCTGCTGTTGAAGAAGAAAACGGGGAATGAGCTGTTCTTTCTCATTATGTTTTTCATGGTGGTGTATTTGGAGTTGCTTGGTACGTATTACGATTGTTGGGTTTGGCCTGATACGTGGTTTTCAACAATCTCTTTTATCACTAGTAGCAATCCACCAAGCGGTATCAGTGTTTTTTATTTTGGTTTTGATATTGGTTGTTTGTGGATATATAAACAACTAAATAGCCAAAAGTGGAAGCGAATGAAATCGCTTCGGCTTCTGAGGCAAACATCACTTTAAAGCCCCACCTTGATCTAAAAGCAACTCACGTAGTTTGCAAAAAACCTCAGAGGATTGGCGAACGCCATCATGCTCGTAACGGTTTGTCAGCCACACTTGTGTATTGCCCACGTACTTGGCTGTCGCCATAGAAAATTCCTGTGGCACATACATGTCGTTGTAATAAACGGCTGCGACAACGGGCACTTTATTTTGTGCAAGCTTGGCGAGGTCGTAAAGCGGCGTGTAGTCTTGATAGTCAGCAAGGGCGTTGGCGGCACTAGCAAAGGGACTCAACGACGTAATTTGCTCGAACATCCATGGATACATCATTTCCCCTGTTAACATTAAAGGGGAATGGTCAGCATCGAATTCGCTGTATTGCGCTCGAACTTGCTGTGCAGACCAGCTTGTACTTTGGTTAGGCTGGCCATAGATGCTCTCATGAATCACCGCAAAAAGAGGGCCTTCATGGTAACTGGTTATGTTCATAACTTGTTCTAAAAATACATCACTGAGTTGAGCTTTATCGCTGCCAGCAAAGGCTTCATCCATTAACCAATGTACTTGATCGATACCGGGGCCCATGCCTAAAAGAATACCAATACTTTGGAATCGCTCTAGTGTGAGTACATCACCATCTGGTAAAAGTACTTTCTCGTTCGTTAGGCACTCTGCAATTTTTGCCATGATCTTGGCGTCATCTGGGTAGCGAGCATAATAGTTTTGGTTTTTTTCTATCACGCGCTGATACGTTAGCTGGTAAACATCGTGTGCCGAGGCTTCTAAACCAACAAGCCCTCCTGTGATATAACAAGCAGCGAGACCTTCAGGCGCTTGGGATAAATACGCGAGGGTAATGAAGCCACCGTAACTTTGACCTAATGTTTCAAATAAGCGTCCTAAATACACTGTTTTTCGAAGGTGTTCGCAGTCCGCCACAATGCTGTCGGCACGAAATTTAAGCAGATAATCTCGGCCTGCTTCAGCAGACAATTTACTGATGAGGGTTTTATCAATACGACTACTACGGCCTGTGCCACGTTGGTCGATTAAAATGACGCGGTGAGTTTTTAATGCTTCGATCATCCAAGGCACAGAGTCAGGCATAGGCCGAGGAGATTTCCCACCAGGACCACCTTGTAAAAATAGCAGCAATGGCAGCTCGTCGGCAGCACGAGTCAAGCTCACGACTTCGCGGGCAAAGAGGGTAATGCTTGGGCTGGTGGTGGGTAACGTCCAATCCAAAGGAACCTCTAGCTCATAATCGGTAATGAGCATTCCTTTCATTTTGTATTGCTTGTTTACAGCGTTCATTCTATCCCCTTTCTCTCTAAGTACTTATTCCATCGTAAATAGCTCTTTAAGCATTGGCTCAGGGTTATTTAAGAATGATTTGGTAACTTCATAATGTTCAGTATCTTCGTATTTTATTGGGTAAATTCCCGTTTTGTCGATCTGGTAAATTTTCGCTCCCGGATACGCCATAAGAATCGGTGAATGTGTAGCCATAATAAACTGCGAGTGATCATTGACTAGTTGGTGCATTCGACTTAATACGGCCAATTGTCTTGTCGGGGAGAGTGCCGCTTCCGGCTCGTCAAGGAGATAAAGCCCATTACCCCTGAAGCGTTTCAGCATAAGTGCTAGAAAGGATTCACCGTGGGATTGCTGATGCAGTGATTTTCCGCCATAACTGTCTTTAATAAACGGAGCTGGAGAGGGTTCTTCATCCAATTCATCAATATTGGTGGCAACGTTGTAGAAGCTCTCCGCTCGAAGAAAAAAACCATCTCGGTAGCGTTTAAAAGATTTCGAAAGGCGAAGGTAGCTATGTAGATCTGAATGAGTGCTGCGAGTACCGAAGTTGAAGTTTTTGGTTCCGCCTTCTGCATTGAATCCTAAGCTAACAGCGACCGCTTCGAGTAGGGTTGATTTACCACTGCCATTTTCACCTACAAAAATGGTTACCTCTTTATCAAACTCTATAAAATCTAGCTCTTTTACAGCGGGGATAGAAAAAGGGTAAACGTCGAAAGAGTCGATCAAATCTCTTTTTAATTCGATTGTTTTTAAATACGGAAGCGGTTCCATGCTCTTTGCTCTTGCGACAGGTTAGTGAGGTGTATCATAGCCTTTGTTTACACGAAAAAAGAGCCTCAAATGAGACTCTTTAGATAATTCTTAAACATGATAGCAATATAAAGTTATGCTACCCAAATCTGTTGCACATTGACGAACTCTCGAATCCCTTGTGGGCCAAGCTCGCGGCCATACCCAGATTTTCCAATACCGCCAGACGGTAAGCGAGGATCACTTTTGACGATACCGTTCACCGCAATCTGTCCTGATTGTAAGGTATTAATCGCCTGATCAATGACGGTTTGGTTTCGCGTCCAAATACTGGCGCCTAAGCCGTATTCCGTGTTGTTGGCCAGCTCAAGGGCTTGGACTATGTCTTTAATTGGGCTGACGCTTAGCACTGGGCCAAAGGTTTCCTCATCAAAGGCGGCCATACCAGGTTTCATGTCCACCAGCAGAGTCGGTGGATAAAAGAAGCCTGAACGAGAGGGTACCTCTCCCCCGATTAAGCAACGTGCGCCCGCGTCGATGCTCTGTGTTACTTGAGCATGAAGTTGGTCTCGTAAATCCTCTCGTGCCAATGGCCCTAGATTTGTACTTTCATCTGATGGATCACCACATTTTAGTTTGCTAAAGCGCTGTCGTAACGCGTCGCATACCTCATCGTAAATTGTCTGTTCGACGAACAAGCGCTTCACGGAAATACAAGACTGGCCCGCATTGACCATGCGCGACAGCGTAATCACATTTAGAGCTTTCTCTAAGTCCGCATCCGCCATTAAGATGCAAGGGTCGGAGCCACCCAATTCAAGCACAGCGGGTTTTAATCCAGCGGCCGCTTGCGAGGCAATGGATTGTCCCGCCTTGCTTGAGCCAGTAAAAGACACCGCTTTAACAAGAGGGTGATCGATCATTTTACTCGCTACCGAATTCGGTACGGTTAAGTTTACCAGCACGTTTTTTGGTACGCCGGCGTGATAAAAACACTCAACTAATTTATTCGCCGTCGCAGGCACATTTGGATCGGCTTTTAATACGCAGGTGTTGCCCGCCATCAACGTGGGGGCAAGAAATCGTAACGCCAACCAAACCGGTGCGTTCCAAGGCAAAATCCCCAGTACAGTGCCAAGAGGAGGGTATTGGACATAACTGTGACTAGCATCGGACTCCAGCGTTTCGGGTGCTAAAAATTTTGCGCCATTCTCGGCGTAATATTCGGCACACCCTGCACTTTTTTCTACTTCAGCAATACCTTCTTTAATAGGTTTGCCCATTTCTAATGCCATTAAATCAGCAAGCTCGACCTTATTGTCACGCAAAGTGGCGGCGACAGCCTGTAGCACCGCCGCACGCTTCGCCATGCTTTTTTCTTTCCATTGAGTAAAACCCTCTGCCACGTTATTGATGGCGGAATGCGCTTGTTCTAAGGTCATTGCAGGACAAGAGGGTAAAGCTTGCCCTGTGGTTGGGTTCGTTGTTTCTAGCATAGACACCTCTTATCAACTGGCGGCTTTCTTGTTGCTCGCCTTGGTTTTCTTTGCAGCATTTTTGGCTGGAAACGCACTTGAAAGGTCAATGGCGGACGTTTGATCAGCAAGAGTTGGCTTCACGGTGAAGTCACGGTCCATATTAAAAAAGGATCGACAGCCGTCTTCAGTTATTTCAATGGTGTCCGAAATACCGCAGGTTTTATTGCCTTCAATGCCCCACATCCATGGAATCATATGGAAGGTCATGCCGGGTTTTAACACCGCCGAATTCCCTTGTTTTAAGCTAATGATATAGCCTTCATCCCAGCTCGGAGGGAAGGCGATGCCAATAGAATAGCCCGAGCGGGTAATCAGGCTCGCACCCACTTGATTGTCCATAATGATATTGCGCACCATATTATCTACGTCCGACACCGTCATGCCAGGTTGCACCACACGGTGAATTTCATTGAGCGCGCGTTTCATTATTTCCTGCGATTGATACATGGCGTCCGACAGCTCACCTAAAATGACCGTGCGCATCATGGCGGTATGATAACGACGATAACAGCCGCCCACTTCCAAAAAGACATGTTCGCCATCTTGTACGGTGCGGCCTTCGAAAGTAGCGTGACCAATCATGGTTCGTGGGCCAGAAGTGACATACGGCATCACAGCTGGCGTTTCGCCACCCGCACGGAACATCGCCGCTGCAATCTCGGCGCCGATTTCATTTTCCGTAATACCTGGCCGACAAATTTCAATGCCCGCTTTCATGCCCGCTTCCGTGGCGAGTGCGGCGCGGCGCATGACCATGATTTCTTCTTGCGACTTACAAATTCGACCTTCTTCCACAATGCCGAAGCAATCCATTAGCTTGGCATTTTTCAAGGTGGTATGAATGCAATCTTGTTGATAAGCAGGAAAGAAATAGCTGTTTCTTTCATAGCCAATGCGTTTGTCACCTAAGCCGAATTCACGCAATGCATCGACCAGCATTTGAATGGCATCGCCGGTATCTGGGTAAGGGCGCGTTATTTCCACCCAAGTGCGCGCAAACACGTTAGATTCTTCCAGCGCACGCGTAATCATAAAGGGCTCTTTATCCAGCGGGATCACTAACGCCTGAAAGAAGGAATAGCCCGTCGTCTGATAATCGGTTAAATAGGTGATGTTTTCTGGATCGGTGATCACAATGGCATCCAAACGGCGCTCTGCTATACGTACGCGCAATTCGCCTAACCGACGCTGATATTCAGCAAACGTAAATGTCATATCATCGCGTTCAATCATGCGGCTTCCTCCATAACAAAGCGTACGGCGCTTTTTAAAATATCCAAGCCTTCCATCAAGTCTGCCTCAGGAATCGTCAGCGGAGGAATGATCTTCAACACTCGACCCCCTTTGCCGCAAGCGCCAATCATTAAGCCTTTTTTAAAACAACGCTGTACCACTTTAGCCGCTACTTCACCGCTGCCCATGTCCAAGCCTAAAATAAACCCTTTGCCGCGCAGCGCTTTGGCACTGTTTTCGGTGAGTAAGGGTTGAAGAGCATGACGGACTTGCTCCGCTTTTATCGTCACTTCAGACATTAGCTTGTCGTCTTCAAAATAGCTCAAGGCTTCTGCGCCAGCGACAAACGATAAGTTTTGTCCACGGAATGTTCCAGTATGCTCACCCGGAGACCAATGTTTGTCTAAATCTGGATGCACCAGATTCATTGCCATGGGCGTGCCTGCGCCGCCGATGCCTTTTGCCAGCGTAATAATGTCAGGATTAATGCCCATACCATCAAAACTGAAGTACGAGCCAGTACGACCACAGCCGACTTGAATATCATCCACGATCAATACAGAACCAAATTCTTTAGCGAGTTTTTCCAATGCCTGCATCCACTGGGCACTGGCGATGTTGACACCGCCTTCTGCTTGAATGGTTTCGATCATGAACGCCGCAGGAGGCTTTATACCGCTAGAAGGGTCGCGATATTGGCTTGCCAGTGTTTCTAGTGCTTTAAGTGCCGCTTCTTTGTCGTGCTCTTGATCAAATAATTCATGGCTGACGTGCAATAATGGTACGCCAGACGCTTGGCGAAAATAGTCGTTTGCTGTCGCGGCCAACGCGCCGAGTGTCATGCCGTGAAAGCCTTGGCTAAACGCCACGATATTGTGTCGTCCGGTGGCCTTTCTGGCCAACTTCATCGCGGCTTCCACCGCGTTTGTTCCGGTTGGTCCCATAAACTGCATGAAATGAGGCATGTTTCTAGGCTCTAAAATAACCTTGGTAAATTTCTGCATAAAATGCGCTTTGGCTTGTGTCTGCATGTCGAGACTGTGTAACACGCCGTCTTTTTGCAGGTAATCAATCATGGCTTGCTTCATGCGAGGGTTGTTGTGACCAAAGTTCAACACCCCGGCGCCAGCAAAGAAATCGATGTATTCCTTACCATCTTCGTCAACCTGACGAGCGTTTTTCGCCGTAACAAAAACCGTTGGATACGTGCGAGCGTAAGCTCGAATGTTGGATTCTCGTTGTTCAAAAATGCTCATATCGTCTCCTAAGTAGCCGTTTGGTTATCTATTTGATTCTCTATTTAGTAAGTGATTGATTACGAAGGCCTGCCAATTGGCAAAACCAACGGCAAACATCCGCAATCAATCGATCATTGAAATCGTAATGAGGGCTATGGCAAGGAACGTCATTTCCTTCACCATCGTTGCTACCAATTAAGGCGAATGCCCCAGGAATAGCTTGCAAGTAGTAGCTAAAATCTTCCGACGCCATAATAGGTAAGGCTTGACCATGATTTAGCGTTTGTTTTCCATAAAGCGCTTGCCAAGCGTCTCGGGCTTGAGTAGCGGGTTCTTTATGGTTAATGGTTGCTTGATAACGGGTGTCATGTTGCACCACACATTCCACACCATAAGCGGCCGAAGTTTGCGTTGCCACCGCAGAAATATGCTGATTAAGAAGCTGACGTGTTGCTTCATCTGGTACTCGAATGCTGCCACTTAGCGTAGCGCTTTCTGGAATTACGGTCGGTGCTGAACCGCCATTCATTTGCGTGACACTAATCACCGCAGTCGCTTGTGGCGCAATGCGTCGGCTAACAATTTGCTGTAATGCCACATTCACCGCACTGGCGGCTAACAGTGGATCAGCACATAATTCAGGTTGACTGGCGTGTCCGCCGCGACCTTTAAATTCCATGTTAAACGTGCCATTACCGCACATCACAATATCGTCTGGGCAAGCTATGGTGCTATAAGGTAAGGCGGGCCAATTATGCCACCCGTAAATAGCGTCAACACCTTCCAATGCGCCATCTTTAATCATTTCACGAGCGCCGTGAAAGCCTTCTTCAGCGGGCTGAAAAATCAATACCACCGGTTGAGGGAGTTCACTTTCAAACTGTTTGAGCCAGCGAGCGGTCGCTAATAGGGTCGCTGTATGCCCATCATGACCGCAAGCGTGCATGCAGCCTTGATTCAGCGATTGCCACTCTTTGCCCGTTTGTTCATGAATTGGTAAAGCGTCCATATCGCCACGCAAGGCAATTGCCGCGCCTTTAGCTTCTTTATTCAGCCAAGCCACGGTGCCAGTCTCTGCGCAAGCACGCCATGGAATATTCAGCGCATCAAGCTGACTACGAACCAGCGACGCGGTGTTTTTTTCTTGCCAGCTCAACTCGGGATGAGCATGTAATTTCTTACGCAAGGTTTCAGCAAAGGCAATATTTTCTTGCCATGAATTCTGCATAACGAACCCCTTAATAAAATCCAAAGTGATAAAGAATCTCGTAAGACTTCATACAGTAGTAATTAAATAATGAAGGGGTTGCAAGTGCGTAAAATCAAAATTACGTCAAGAAAAGTCAGAAAGGGCAGAAAATAAAACCTGAAATATTCAAAATAAACGCTCAAAACAAACACATAGAGAAATATGGAAAAACTTTAAAAAAACCTAAAACTTCACATTTATTTCTCTAAATAATGCCTAAAATCGGCATTTTTACGTGCTCTAAAAATACGCGTGAACGCCCTAAAATTAAGCAATTAGCAATAAATAGCATTTTTAAAAAGATGTCATCTCTAACGATTAGATATCTAAGGATTATTTTTTGTGAAAGTTACAGATCTAATGATTAGAGTTGTAGTTTTTACCTTAGGTGATTGATTTCAACACAAGACAAGAAGAGAGCAAAAAAAGAGAATAAAAATCGAGAGAAGTAATAACACGTAATAAAAATATTATTGACGAATAAATGCTGAAATGACTTGGGTTGATATTAAAGTTCAGTCTTCTTTTTTTTTAAAGAATTAATAATCAAGGACTCGCTTAGGCCACTGCTTCGATTTTACTCGATGCTCAAATATTGCCTTCATGCGTTTTGTGCTGTGATTCAGTTTTAAATCAAATGGCGAATCAAAGCCAAAGACAGACACGCGTTCATAGTCTTGATTTTCGAGTTTACGAATTGCCATTGTCGTTACTTTCGCTAGCAGCATACTAGATTACGTCAACATCGTTTAATGGTGTGGGTATTTGCTTGCCGTGTAACGAATCCCATACTAAGTTTCTGATAAAACCAGCGGCTATGTAGCACTGAGGTAAGCTAAGAGAGGCAACGTTTTTAAGTGCTTTTACATGAACATTGTCGTGCCCAATTAATCGAATGATTCTATTCATTTTTGCGGTTCTGGTAATACTGGCGGCGTGCTGTCCATATAGGTTAAGAAGTTTTCCCATATTTCGTGTGTTCTTTGCTTTGTTAGTTTTGTTTTACAAGAAATTGCCATGACGCCACGAATAGTACCCTCTCGCCATTGTGTATAGACTGAATCGCAGTGCGACTTCATGTAAGTCTCCCAGTTTTTTTGAGCTAATTTAATCGCATCTATCAATTTGGGGTCATAATCATTGTATTGGAAACTTGTTTTCAGATAGTTGTGCATTTCATCGTCAGCGACTCTCAGATCCATGGCAGCGCATTGGTTTGTATCCATGGTTGTTATTGCTTTATCACAATCTATCGCTGTCTCAGACGCGCAAACGGAAAAAGAGAATGCGGCGAAAACCAGAATGATATATTTGTTCATTGTTACCTCTAATAAGCCTAAGAATAGGTGCGTGGTTATCAATAAGGGAGAACTCTAGATTCGTTTTTTGGTCAACCGGCCACGCCACTTCCACTCAAAATAGGCGAGTGTACCGACAAAAAAGGCTTCTCCCACCAAATGCAATAAACCAAATAAGCTTGCACTATCGGCGTAATGAAAAGAGAGCCTCAGGCAGTGTATTACCCAAAGAGAGTTTGCTACCACTAATACAATGATTGCTATCATTGGTCGACTTTTTATCGTCGAAAGGGTGAGGGAGTAAACAGCATAGGATAAATTGACTAGGGCCATCGACACCAGTAACTGTTCTGGTAATTGATATAAACTTTGTAACCAGTTCGTGGAGGAGATAACGACAACACCTGCACACGATGCGGCGAGTCCATCTACCAATAGAATGTTCTGACGAATGTCCATGTCTCTTACCACGTTCCTTTCAGATGCTCTCGTATATTATTTTATTACCAGAGTATTTCGTAAACGAGCTTAAACGTACAGTCTTGTTAGGTTTTTTTTGCTTCAAGTCTGGCCGTTACTTTCGCCATGACATACTCAGGCGCAATGGTTCCTACTTTACTGATAACACAGCCAATAGACGTGCCTTCCGCGACCACTTTATCACCAACAAAAAAGGTGTGTATCATGTGAAAATATTTCTCATCCCAGTCGATTATTTCCATCGTCACTTCGTATTTTTGAAACGGTTTTAGTGAGCGTTTATATTTCATCGTATGCTCTGCGATAACAGGCATCCAGCCTTCTTTTTGCATGGTTCTGGCTAAACCTGTGCGGATAAACATATCCACTCTAGATAGGTCGCAAATGGTCAAATAGCGGCCGTTATTCATGTGCAAATTAATGTCTAAATCATTGGGTAAAACGCGTAACTTGAGTGAATTTTTCGGATGCTTAATTGGCAGTTGTGGTTTGAGTTTTGACGCGATCAACAACATGATCATTCGGAAGATCAAGCTCATTGTAGGTTCCTTTATTCTATTTATTAGCAATATGGTATTGATGTTGATGGCCTTCCTGATAGGCCTGCATTAATGCTAATTTTCTTTCTTTTTCGAAACCAGTACAGAAAAAGCCAACAATGCTAACAATTTACGCTTTGAACCGTACGTATTTGGGGGAGGACTTAGAAGGAATATTGATGTGACGTGTTGTCTCAAATTGTGTCAAAAGACCATAAGCGACAAAGGCATTAAAACACGTTTAAATACGCTGTATTCATCGACTCATCGCCAGGGTTGAGATTCTTAGGCTTTATTTCAGTACCTTCACGTTAGCGAACTGAGGATTCATTGATATACCAAGTATCGTCTTTACGGTGAATGCCAATCACGATCAAGGCTTCACGTTTTTCAAAAAGGCCTTTCCATACAAATCGAAAGCAGCCGTCATGATCGCCTTCGCGATAGCCTTGTAAGGCGCCAAAATACTCATAACCGAGGTTCATGCCATTTCGCGCTTGCATGAGTTTGATGTCGTTTTGAAAGCACTCTATTGAAAAGTCGACTAGATCTTTTTCTTCATAGTGCTTAATGAATAGCTCATAGTTGCCTGTGTCGTCGGCCTCAAGCATTATCTTGAGGAAGGTTTCCATGATGGCTTAAACATACAGGGAAGTCCGTTTACTCTAATTCTAAACATTTCCCTTCCATGGCCTTAGCGTCTTCAGAGTCATGGGTAACAAGCAGCGCGGGTATATTCGCTTGGCGTATTTCGGCAAGCACGAAGGCGCGTACGTCGCGGCGTAGTGCTGGGTCGAGTTTACTGAATGGTTCGTCGAGCAGTAGGTAGTGGGGCTGAGAAAGTAACGTGCGAAGTAGAGCGACGCGGGCTTGTTGGCCGCCGGAGAGCTCTTTCGGTAGCGCGTTGGCTTTGTCGGTCATGCCAAGCCGTTTTAGTGCATCGTGGGCTAATGGGAGTCGATCCGGTTTGCGCGTTTTGTCTGGCAACGCAAACAACAAATTTTCGATGATGCTCATGTGTGGAAACAGCAAAGGCATTTGTTGTAGTAGGCCGACTTTTCGCGTTTCTGTGGGTTGTGTGTGAAGTGCGTCGCCATTAAGAAACGCTTCGCCAGAAGCGGTAAACGACGGGGCTAGGGTGCCGCTCAAGAAATTCAATAAGCTGGATTTCCCTATACCGCTTGGTCCCATGATGGACAAGACTTGGCCGTCGGCGATGTCGAAGCTTAAATTTTGGATCAGTGGTTTGCCATTGGATGACAAAGAAAATGCATTTACGCTGAGCACGTTTTATCCTTTTTTGTTGATGCCTTTTTAAGCCATTTTTTGATGGTGAGTCGCCATGCCGTCCAGCGGCTAGGGATAATCTGTGCTAGCCAAAATACCATAACGGGAAAGAAAGCTTGTAGCAGCGCCATACTGCCCACTTGTTTTCTGTCGCCAGACGCCGCTTGCGCCACCGCTTCGGTGGTTAATGTGCTGTAACGACCTTCGCCAGCAATTAACGTTGGCAAGTATTGGGCAATACTGACGGAAAATCCCATGGCAAAGGCGGTAAATAATACCGGTTTGAGCATGGCGATTTTGACACTGACGTAATGACGCCAAGGTCGATTGTTTAAGCGATTGGCCTGTAAAAGATAGTTTTCGTCGTAAGCCAAATAGGGGCCTTTCAACGTGAGATAAACATAGGGCAATACGTACATGAGGTGCAAGGCGATAATGGCGCAAAGATCGCCATTTAGGTTGAGGTATATCAGCAACACATGTAGACCAAATAGAAAGCCAATTTGTGGTAGTAAGATAGGCACATAAATGAGCCAGTCAAAAGCGTGTTGCTTTGAAGGGTTCGCAGAATTCGTCATGCTATGGCGCTTGGTTTCTAACATGATCAAGCTTATGACGCAGGCGATCACGGTTGAAAACAACGCAATGATTAAGGTGTTGGCGCTGAGTTCCATCAGCAAGGGTGTGGCGCGTTCTATGTTGTCCCAGGTCCACTGAGATGGCAGCGCGTCGGGGAAGCGCCAGCGTTTGGCCAAAGACCAAAAAGGCAGCAAAATAAGGGCGATAAATGCGCTCAGTAAAGTGAACGCTCCTAGAATAACGCCAGTGCCCAGCAAGATGTCTGACACGCCGTTACGTTTGCCATTGCTGCGTTCACAGCGCGTCATGGCGCTAAATACTTTATGAGCCAGTTCCCAGCCGCCAAGTACCAAAACAATAGTAATCATCAAGAATATTGCGCCCGCACTGGCCGTGTAACGCATGGCCAAATCGGGATCATTGAACCAGCGAAATAAAGTCACCGCTAGGGTAGACGGTGTATTTGGTCCAATGACTAGTGCCAAATCCACGACGGTTAAACTAAATGCCACAACGATAAAAATAGGCAAACGAATAATAGGATAAAGCTGAGGAATAAGTACTTTACGCCACAAAGTGAAGCGGCTGTATCCTAGGGCTTGGCATGCTTGCACGCTTTCTCGTGCTTGAATGCTTTTCATCGCGGCAAGCATGACAAACAACATGTAGGGCATTTCTTTGATAATTAACGCGAAGATCAACGAAATGCCATAAGGATCTTGTACGGTTATCCAATTCGGTGGGCGTTCAAAACCGGTTAACCAAGGGCTAAAGAGTCGTACAATCCAACCCGATGGGCTCAATAAAAACAGTAAGCCAATTGCTATGGCGGCGTGAGGAACCGCTAAAATGGGTGAAAGCAGGGCTTCTATTTTTTTGAAAAAAGGCCGTTGATAACCCCAAGCTAATAAAGACAGCGCTAGCCAAAGTGCCAATACAGGCGCACCAATGCCCGTGATTAATGTCAGTTTTAGACCCGCGTAAAATTCCCCTTGGGAAAATACGTCACGCCAAGGCGATAAAGAAAAATCATATTCGCCCAGTGGAGGAAAATAATGAAAAGCAGGAAGCAAGGTACCAACCAAGCCAATGATAATGGGAAAGACCAGTAAAACAGTGATAAAACCTGTGATCCATTGAATGTGTTTTAGCGGCATTTTGCTTCTTAATATTTATAAGGTTTTTGTTGAATGATGAATTACTGGGCGTAGCGCTGTCGCCATTCTTTTTCTAACGCGCCAACCCAGCTGGCGTGAGGTTCTGGCAATGTTTTTCCAAGCTCTTCAATGTTCAGTGTTGCGATGCCACGTGGTAATGCATCGAATTTAGCTTGTTCGTCTTTCGATAGTTTTGTGTAGGATAAAACGCTTAAATCCCCCCAAACGGTCGGTGTTTGTTTTTTGATTTGCGCTTCGGGTGACAGTAAAAAGTTGGCGACGACTTGTGCGCCGGCTTTCACGCTGCTGTTGTAAGGGATCGCTAAAAAGTGCGTGTTGCCAATAGTCCCGTTGGTAAACACATAAGATCGTACTGTATCGGGTAAGTTGCCTTTGTCGATTTGTACGGAGGCCGCTGAAATATCAAAACTCAAGGCAACGTCTATTTCTTGATCATCCAGTAAACGCATCATTTCTTCTGAACTGGAT
>CAXBGJ010000074.1:0-13686 GCA_963975045.1 uncultured Marinomonas sp.
TTTTTAAAGGTGGATTTATAGGTTAATACAATATCGTTTAACACATTATGAAAAAGAAAAGGCTGTGCATCTTGCCCCGTTCTATCCGAAACAATGCGCTTAAAACTAGACACAATATCGAGCGCTCTAGTAAGGTTCTTGTCCGCGATAAGAAGAGAATCATTCATTTTATCTAGACCGTCAGAAGGCGTTTGGCCGATTTCTTTATCTAGCCAGACCTTACAAGACGACAGTGCCATTCTGACGCCGCCAAGCGGCGTATACATTTCATGGGCTAAGCCTGCGACCATTAACCCCAACGAAGACAGCTTACTGGTCTCTACTAGCTCATCTTGTAGGTCTACTAAGCGTTTATTTGTTAGATTAAGCTTTCGATTAGCGTGTTCCGCTTGCGCCTTTTCTTCTTGGAGCAATGTTAATAATCGATAGGTCTCGAATTGTGCGGTAATTTGTCGCCAAACAAGCCAAGCAATAACGATAAAACTAAACCCCGCAATCCCTATGATGGCGAGAAGTAGTCTCCCCCGCCACATGGAAAACGCCTCAGAATAAGAGCGAGCAACAAAATACAAAGAGGAAACCTGTTCGCTTTGAGCGCCAATGACATCATCGTCAATGTTCTGTTTGAGGAAGCTCCATAAGCGGCCATTATTGAAAACTCTTTCCAATCCATCAGTCGCATTCATTGATTGCCAAATAAAAGGCAAGTGCGTTTTTATATTAAGCTGCGTGTCATTAGAATGAAGTAACTCCCCCCATTCAAGGCTTCTGTCGGTTGCTAATACCCACTGACCATTTGCATCCACTATTTCTAAAGCCACCTCTTCAGTACTGAATGTGCGAATCAGTTCAAACAACTTACTCAAGTCGTAATTAACCACCAAAAAACCTGACTGATCACCGGTGATTTTTACGACACCACGCACCGTTGGCTGAAAAGGACGAACTATTTCTTTATTCTCTATATTCAAATCCAGAGCGGAGACATACACATCATTTTCTGTGCCACGAGGGGCATTTTTAATGTAATTTCGATCGGACTTATCCTGTAATTGAGCGTCGTCAACACGAGTAATTACGCCCGCTTGAGCGTTGATTCGAATCCGCTCTTGGCCATTCGGCATAATCCAACGTACTTGTGAAATCAAACTTGATGTTCGAGCGAATTGACTAAATTCATCGACCACCAGATCTTCCCAATCAACCGAGAAAACGGTTTGATCTTTCGAAGTCAATCGCGCATTAACACTGTTTCTCAACAACAAGGTAACACGCTTGATGTGCCCCATTTCACGACTAAAAACATTCGCGCTACGGGACAGAACTTCCGATTCATTCCATGCCAATCGAGTGATTTTATTGTCTAAAAAAAAACGATACCCTCCCCAGCTAAACAACAATATAAAAATCATAATGCCGGATAAGCACACCAGCAATAATGGTTTTTTCCGCGAGAAACATCCACCAAAAATCATAGGGTTACAAGCCTGATTGAATCCAGTTTATCGTATCTTCTAATGACATCGGCTTGGCAAATAAATAGCCTTGCCCATCGCCACAGCCCAAAGCAAGAAGGTGCTCTTTTTGCCGCTCAGTCTCGATTCCTTCCGCAATAACGTTCAACCCTAGAGAATTTCCCAGCTCTATGATCATTTTCAAGATTTTCCAATCTTTTTCAGAGTCCTCCATTCTCCACACAAAGCTATGGTCTATCTTAATCGTAGAAACAGACAAGGTAGCTAAGTAGGCCAAGGAAGAATAACCAGTCCCAAAGTCGTCAATATTGACCCGTACGCCTAACGTTTTTAAAACAGATAAGTGTTTGTTAATGGTGCTTTTCTCTTTTATGAATTGAGACTCGGTAATCTCCAGTTCTATCATTTCATTAGGGACATCTTCTTCTTCAAGCAAGGCTTTAAATTGATCGAAGTAATTGGGACGGATGATTTCATTACCAGCGACATTGACAGAAATAGGCACATGAATTCCCATGCCTTTAAGCGTATTAATGGCTTTACAAGACTGCTGTAACATTTGTTGATCTAATTTATCAATAAGACCACTGTTCTCAGCCAAGACAATAAATTGATCTGGTGGAATCGAGCTGCCATTTTTATGGGTCCACCGAGCCAGTGCTTCAAACCCAATCAGAGTGTTGTCTTCTAAACTTACCTTAGGCTGGAAATAGGCAACGATGTCGTTATTTAAGATCGCTTCACGCAAATCTTTTAATAATGCATAGCGGCCAAACATGGCGGAGGCGAGTGTCTCAGAAAAGGCCAAATAAGAAACACCCTCATATTTGGCTCTTTCTAACGCGCTTTTTCCGACACTGACTAATTGCTCGGCTTTATAGGTAGGAAAGTCTGAAAACTTCACCAAACTAATGGTCAGGTCGAGAGAGTGCGTGGAGCTCTCTACTTCTATGCGGGTATGAATAATAGATTCTAGTGACGATTCGCAGTAATCCTTATCGTCATACACAATCAGCACTAAAGTGTCCCGTTCTAATAAAGCAATATCAACCGATTTGTCGAAGAAGCGACTCAAGTGATCATACAAAGACAAGGTGAGCTGGTCACAATACTTAGACCCTAAAACCGATTCGGTGTAGGCAAGATCTTCGACATATAACATTAATAACGTGGCTTTTTCCCGCTCCCAAGAAAACATGTCACGTATTTCTCGTACCAGCCAGTTTTTATTGTGAATGCCTAAAGCTGAGTCAATATAAGCCAACTCAGTTAATTTACTGTGTAGTGCAACATTGCGAAAACCCGCACTAATATTTTCACAAAAAACTTGAAGTAGGTTAATTTCATTTGTGGCGAGGCGACGGTCCAACTTCACCACAATCATATATTCTCGGCCGTCTAATTCTTTGTTGGAAAAATACAACACAGAGAAGCCATCCAAAAAAACATGACTCTTCTTTGTATTCGCTTGTTCAATCGCTTCTTTTAAAACAGTTTCTTGAATTACGGATAAAATATATCCATGCATATGAGGTGTAAATTCGCCACTGGCAGCAACAATTAACGCTTTTTCTAGCGGTTCCTCTTCAGGATGAAAAAAGCACACTATACCGCCTTGGTTCATTTTCAAAAGCAGGCTAATTTCATCCAAAATAGAATGCGTATATTCTAAAATATCACTCTTTGAGGCAATGCGTTGACTGGATGCAAGCAACAACTGCATACCGTGACGAGCTTCCTTCATGTCTGAAAGGTGCTCCCACGTGCGTAGATTACTCAACACTATCGTTTGCAAATGCGCTTGAGTAAGATCCGATTTACACCAATAGTCATCAATATCATATTGTCCGATAAGATCATCCACTGGCGCCATACCTGGCTGCCCAGTCAACAAAACAATGCGTACCAGATCATTTCCAATGACTTCACGAATAGTACGAATTAAGCGCAAGCCAGCTTTATCCGTTTCCATCACCACATCTAAAAAAATTACCGATATATCTGGATTCGCCGCAATCACGGTCGCCGCATCGCTGGCGGATGATGCAGTAAGAAACTCTACCTTTTTACCATCATAATTAAGCGCGCTTAAACCGTTCATTAACGCCGCTTGATAATCAGGATCATCCTCTACCGATAATACCTTACAGTATTTTTTGGGGTTAAATGTTGATTGATATTGCTTTGTATCAGAGGCTAAATCCATTGCACTTACCATCCTTGTCTTCCGTAATTTTATCTAACAAATAGTTATTGAAGCTTAGCGCTTTATATAAAAACTGCCTCATAGGGCAATAACAATTTTTGTAACGAAATATTATTAATTGCCTTCATAATCAACCTTTGGCAGGTTGGCGCGTAAATTTGTTCGTTTGTTCTTGAAATTTTTCTGTCAAAAAATGCCAATACTTATCATTTTTTCGAGAATATTCATGACACCAGACACCAATATTCAGATGCTTTGTTTGTGATATAGTAGAACTTTTGAAAAAGTCACTGATAGGCGGATTAAAAGAACCTCATGGACAAACATAAAGGCAATTTATTCATTTTATCGGCCCCTTCTGGAGCAGGTAAATCGACCTTGTACAAGGCGCTATTGAACCAAGACGACAAGGTGCGCATTTCGATTTCTCATACGACTCGTGCGCCAAGATCCGGCGAAGAACATGGTCGAGAGTACTATTTTATCGACGATGAATCCTTCCTAGACATGATTGCGGAAGACGCCTTTTTCGAGCACGCTCAGGTTTTCGATAATTATTACGGCACGTCGAAAGAATCTATTTTTGGCATGTTAGAACAAGGCTTAGATGTCATTTTAGAAATAGACTGGCAAGGCGCACGCCAAATTCGTCAGTTTTACCCTGAGGCCATCGGTATATTCATCTTACCGCCATCATTATCGGCCTTAGAAGAGCGACTCAGAAGCAGAGCAACCGACACTGACGATGTCATTCAGCGCCGCATGGCGAAGGCCGTAAATGAAATGTCTCACTATCAGGAATACGATTTTATCATCGTAAATGATGATTTTGATGCGGCACTTTCTCAAATGGCGGCCATATTTATGGCAATGAGAGCAAAAACACCCGTTATGCAAGAAAAAAGTGGCAATCTTATAAATGATCTCTTGTCATTATGAGAAGCCGTTAAGTAGAATTACCCTTGGATAAATAGATAACCGAATACAGAGGTCAAAATGGCTCGAGTTACCGTAGAAGATTGTTTAGAAAACGTTGATAACCGCTTCGAACTAGTGATGGTGTCATCAAAACGTGCACGCCAGCTAGCAACCGGTGGTGAAGAAGCGAAAGTACCTGTTGAAGGGGACAAAGTAACCGTTATTGCACTACGTGAAATAGCTGCAAACTTGATCAACGCAGGCAATGTTGATCTGCAAAAACGCCCAATTCACGAGTTTTAATCTCAATGGTGTCGCTCATAGCACAACTGTCGCACTTCCTTTTTACCTTTGTGAGGTGAGCGATGTATACCGTTGAAGATTTAGCACTGACCTTGAGTCAATATTTACCTTACGATCAAGTCGCTAAGGTAAAACGCGCCTATTATTATGCCGAGCAAGCCCACGATGGGCAGCGGCGTAAAAGTGGCGAGCCCTATGTCACCCATCCTCTCGCTGTCGCTGAAATTTTATCTGAACTTCGGATGGATTGTGATGGATTGACGGCGGCACTTCTGCACGATGTAATCGAAGACACTGGCATCAGCCGTGAGGCACTTACCGAACAATTTGGGGAAGGCGTCGCAAGTCTTGTTGATGGCGTCAGTAAGCTGACGCATCTGGAATTCAACAGCCAAGTCGAAAAGCAAGCCCACAATTTCCAGAAAATGGCCATGGCCATGGCCGATGACATTCGTGTCATCTTGGTGAAGTTGGCCGATCGATTGCACAACATGCGCACATTAGATGCCATGCCAGCCCATAAAAAGCGCCGTATTGCCCGTGAAACCTTAGATATTTATGCGCCTATCGCAAATCGTCTGGGCATGTACAAGGTTCGAGTTGATTTAGAATCACTCGCTTTTCAAGCTTATTACCCAATGCGCGCTCGCATGCTACAGCGAGCCATCCATAAAAAATATGGTCAGCAGCGCATTAAAGACACTCAAAAACTCGAAGATACAATTCGATCTGAACTGGCCGCCGACTATATCGAAGCCAGTATCAGTGTTCGAGAAAAACACATTTACAGTATTTATCAGAAGATGGACAAGAAGCGTCGTTCTTTAGATGAAATTATGGACGTCATGGGCGTGCGTATTGTCACCGACCGCCACGACAGCTGCTATCGAATCCTCGGGGTTATTCACGCCCTCTTCAAACCCATTGAAGGTCGCTTCAAAGATTACATCGCGGTACCAAAATCCAACGGCTACCAATCGCTTCATACTACGGTATTAGGCTCTAACGGCATCCCAATGGAAGTCCAAATACGCACAGAAGAAATGGACTTGGTCGCCAACAATGGCATTGCGGCTCACTGGGCTTATAAAATTGGTGGTACTTCCAACACACCAAGCAACCATGATCGCGCCACAAAATGGGTGAAAAGCTTACTAGAAATTCAACAAAAAGCGCGCAATCCTGTTGAATTTGTTGATAACGTGAAAAGTGATTTATTTCCTGATGAAGTGTATGTATTTACACCAAACGGCCAAATCATTGAGCTGCCTTCCGGTGCAACACCTGTTGATTTTGCCTACGGTGTTCACACGGAAATCGGCAATACCTGTATTTCCTGTCGCATTAACCGTCGACTTGCACCGTTAAGTACGCAATTAGAAAGCGGTCAGACCGTCGAGATCATTACTGCGAAGAATGCTCAACCGAACGTTGCTTGGTTGAGTTTTGCCATTACAGGTAAAGCACGCACGAATATCCGCCATTATTTAAAAGACAAACAACGCGAAAATGCCATTTCTATAGGCCATCGTCTGTTAACACGCTCTTTAAACGCGTTTAAAACCAACATTGATGAATTGACCACCGCGCAAATTTCGCAAGTATTAGAAAACCACCAACTCGCTGCAATGGACGATCTATTGGAGTCGATAGGCAAAGGCCGTCATGTTGGTTATCTAGTGGCTAGAGAGCTGTTTCCAAACATTGATGAAGACACTTTGGTGACACCTAAGTCCTTCAAGGTCAATGGCTCTGAAGGCATGCTAATTTCCTATGCCAAATGCTGTGCCCCCATACCTGGCGACCCAATTGTTGGCTATGTTCAGGTGGATAAGGGCATCGTCATTCATCACCTTAATTGCCCTAACGTTCAAGATCATCTGTCCAATCCTGAGCGATTTATTCATATGGCATGGGGTAAAGACATTGAAGAAGAGCTACACATTAGCCTCATCGTCACTTACATCAACGAGCGCGGCGCCGTAGCAAAAATTGCCAGCTCTATTAGTGATACAGACTTCCAAGTATCGAACCTCGATATTATTGAACGAGGCCGAGTCAGTCGCTTACGATTAAGCATTACCATTTCCAGTCGCATTGGTTTAGCCGATGTCATGCGTCGCATAAAAGCGGTTCGTTGTGTGGAAAAGGTATCGCGTGAAACCATTGTAGGGCGCTAATCTGCCTTTATTCACTCTTTTATTTACCATCTTCTCGAAAAAGGATGCTCATTATGTCAAAACAAGTAATTCATACAGAAAACGCACCAGCTGCTATTGGCCCATATTCACAAGCCGTTCGCGCGGGTAATACAGTTTACTTATCCGGCCAAATTCCTTTGGTACCTGAAACAATGGAAGTGATCAGTGAAGACATCGTTGAGCAAACGACACAGGTCTTTAAAAATCTACAAGCAGTCTGCGAAGCCGCTGGTGGTTCTTTAGAAAATGTCGTGAAATTCAATATTTTCATGACTGATTTGGGTAACTTTGCCACCGTAAACGAAGTCATGACTCAATTCGTTAAACAGCCTTACCCTGCTCGTGCTGCGATGGGCGTTCGCGCATTGCCAAAAGGCGTTCAGGTAGAAATTGAAGGCATCATGGTGTTAGAAGACTAAACGCTTCAAAACCACATGAAGAAATAAAGAAATAAAACAAAAAAGAGGCCTCGGCCTCTTTTTTTATGCTGTACATCTTGTGCTTAAAACATCTTGTACTTAAAACATGTCGTGCTTAAAACATGTCGTGCTTAAAAAAAGAGAAAGAAGCGCGTTTATGGCTTAAATTCAGTCAATAAAGCCTGATAGCCCACAACATAACTTGGATAACGTGGCGCCCAGCCTTGCGAAAGCAGATATTGACCTTGAATGCGTTTCCCTGACGTTGGCGTAAATTGACCACTGTCGCTCACCGCTATTTTTGCGCCAAGACAAGTTGCTAGCCAGAGTTTGACTTCCCACATGGAAACCGGTGTCTGGTCGGTCACAATCACCTGTTGAGGCAATGGTTTATCCGTCAGTGCCGCGTTTGCCAGTGCCACGTTTGCCAGTGCCGTGTTTGCCAGTAACATGAGAGCCGATACAACGTCGTCTCGATGCACTCGGTTGGTCCAGCTGTTCGCTTGCCAATCTTCCCCACTTAGTACTTTCTCTAACAATCTAAACCGTCCGGCACCATAAATGCCAGAGCAACGTACCGCCACGCTGGGCAAGGCGGCTGCCAGAGCCTGCTCCGTTTCAAGTAAAATTTTAGCGGTTGCCGACTTAGGTTGCGCCGGTGTGGTTTCATCGATCCATTCACCTTGGCTTTGTCCATACACACTAGTACTCGACACAAAAAACACTTTGGGTGGATTCATTGTCGTTTGGTAGCGACGAATCAACACCTGAGCCGTATCAAAGTAAGCGGCGCGATAAGCCGCTTCGTGACGACCATTGGGTGTCATAATCAAAAAAATGAGATCCACATCTGGCAGCATGTCATCGCTCATTCCAACAAGGTCACCCGTGAGGCCTTTAACGCCGCTGGGAAAGTCGCTTTTTGTGCGTCGAATACCCGTGACCGTATGACCTTGTGCCACCAAGTTCGTTGCCAGACCTGAGCCTAAATCACCACAACCTGCGATCAGTATCTTTGCCATTTACCTTCTCCAAATCCTTACGATGAACTAACGTAACCTTTCTAGCCTTGATAACACCGCCAAAAAAAGAAATTCTCAGCAATCAAAAGGAACGAGTATACTTTATCAAATTATGTATTATCATAGTTATTAACAATGAATCAGCCTAGGTAAATGGTGCGGTATGACATTAACGGAATTGAAATACATTGTAATGTTGGCAGATGAAAAACATTTTGGCCGTGCTGCAGATCGCTGCCATGTGTCTCAGCCAACATTAAGTGTCGCGGTGAAAAAGCTAGAAGAAGAGCTCGGCACAGCGATTTTTGAACGCAGTAAAAGTTCTGTTTATATCACCCCACTGGGTGAGCAGATTATTACGCAAGCCAAGCGCGTTTTAGATCAAGCAAGCGTGATAAAAGAGTTAGCAAACTCTGGTAAAAATCAATTGAAAGGCCCACTAAAAGTGGGGGCGATTTTCACTATTGCACCGTATTTGTTTCCCTTTATGATTCCATCTTTAAATAAGATGGCCCCTGGGATGCCATTGATCATTGAAGAAGATCTCACAGAAAACTTACGACCTAAATTACGCAACGGCGAACTAGACGCCATTATTGTGGCACTGCCTTTTCGAGAAACCGATGTGGTGACGCAACCAATTTACGAAGAAGAGTTTGTGGTGCTGATGCCAAAAAATCACCCATGGACTAAGCTTGAAAACATAAAAACGGACCAGCTTTCTACCGACAATCTTTTATTACTAGGCAAAGGCCACTGCTTTAGTGAGCAAGTATTGGAGGCGTGTCCTTTGGTTACAGAGAGTGCGTTTAATGATGGCCGCACCATCGTTAATGGCAGCTCATTAGAAACCATTCGCTACATGGTGGCTTCTGGTTTAGGCGTAACGGTGTTACCAAAATCAGCGGTGACGAATATCAATCACGATCTTCTGGAAGTACGTCCCTTTACGGCACCAGCTCCAAAACGCACTGTGGCGTTAGCTTGGCGAGTCAGTTTTCCTCGACCTAAAGCCATTGAAGCCGTTAGCCAATCGATTCGTGACGCGTGTAAGCATCTCAATCTATAGAGACCAGTATGATCGACGGATTAGATACTCAAGATGTTCGTGACCTAAAAGGCGTTGGAGATGCGATGGCTGAAAAACTGGCTAAGCTCCATCTGAACACAGTACAAGACTTGCTGTTTCATTTGCCTATTCGCTATCAAGACAGAACGCGAGTTGTGCCAATAGGCCAACTTCACTTTGGCGACGAAGCCGTCATTGAAGGGCAAGTCACGGGCAGCGAAATAAAGATGGGCAAGCGTCGGAGCCTATTGTGTCGAATCAAAGACCATACCGGCACATTGTGTTTGCGATTTTTCCATTTCTCTGCCGCACAAAAAAAACAATTAGAGTCCGGTAAGCGCGTGCGTTGTTTTGGTGAGATTCGCCGAGGCAGTTCAGGGTTTGAAATTTATCACCCTGAGTACAAGGTCATTGGCGACGAAGAAACACAAGAAGAGTCGGCGCAGCTTACACCAATTTACCCGCTTACCGAAGGGCTGACGCAAACTAAAATACGTCAACTTTGTGAGCAAGCGTTAGAACGCTTAACACCTTATAACTTACAAGAGTGGCTGCCTGACGAAATACGTGAGCAGTTCAGCTTACCACCGCTTTGTGATGCCATTCACTTTCTACATCATCCATCACGAGACGCCGATTTAGAACGGCTAAGATCAGGTACTCATCCCGCACAATATCGTCTCTCGTTTGAAGAGCTCATGGCACATCAGCTGTCCCTCATCGGCAAGCGAATGAAGGCAAAGCAAGAAGTGGCGATCCAAGTACAGAGCGCAGGTGAATTAAGTCATCGATTCTTACAGCAGTTGCCTTTTTCGCCAACCAACGCCCAACAGCGTGTTTTTCAAGAAATTCTTAATGACCTGAATACTGGCCACCCTATGCTGCGCTTAGTACAAGGTGACGTAGGCTCAGGAAAAACGCTCGTTGCTGCGCTAGCCGCGGCCTCTGTGGTACAGGCTGGGTATCAAGTCGCCATTATGGCGCCAACGGAAATTCTTGCCGAGCAACACTATAATAATTTCACTCAGTGGTTTGAGCCTCTTGGCCTTAAAGTCGCATGGATGACGGGCAAACTTAAAGGTAAGACTCGAGAAAAAGAGCGCGCGGATATTGCTTCTGGCGCGGCTCAAATTGTGGTTGGAACTCATGCCTTGTTTCAAGATTCGGTCGATTTTGATCGCTTAGCACTGGCCATCATCGATGAGCAGCACCGCTTCGGGGTTCACCAGCGTATGGCTTTACGTGAAAAAGGCATGAAGCACGGTTTTCAGCCACACCAATTGATCATGACGGCGACCCCCATTCCTCGTACTTTGGCAATGTCCGCTTATGCCGATTTAGATTGCTCAATCATTGATGAATTGCCACCTGGCCGAACCCCCGTCAATACCATTGTCGTATCGGATCATCGCCGACAAGAAGTCATTGATCGGGTGAAAAGTGGCTGCGAAGAAGGCAAGCAAGCGTATTGGGTTTGTACACTGATTGAAGAGTCAGAAGCGTTGCAATGCCAAGCCGCAGAAGACACCGCTATTTTACTACAAGAACAGCTTGGCAATTTAACCATTGGATTAGTGCATGGTCGACTCAAAGCGCAAGAAAAAGCCGACATCATGGCAAAGTTTAAAGCCGGCGACATTCAGCTTTTAGTGGCCACAACCGTGATCGAAGTTGGGGTGGATGTGCCAAATTCCAGTCTAATGGTAATCGAAAATCCTGAGAGACTCGGGCTTGCACAGCTTCATCAGCTGCGCGGTCGTGTTGGTCGAGGACGGGCGGCAAGTCACTGTGTACTGCTTTATAAAGCGCCTTTAGGACAACAAGGTAAAGAACGTCTTTCTACCATGAGAGAAACCAGTGATGGTTTCAAAATAGCTGAAAAAGACCTTGAGTTACGTGGGCCAGGTGAATTACTTGGCACAAGACAAACAGGACTTTGGGAATTTAAAGTAGCGGATTTGCAACGCGATAAAAACCTACTTGATGACGTTCAAAAAGCCGCCGCACTTCTGCATAACCGTTATCCAGACCGTATTTCTCCGCTGCTATCTCGATGGTTACCTAACCACGATCAATACTTAAACGTCTAAACACCTCAGTGATGACATATTCATCAAACGAGACATTATATTTACTTGCAGATGAGCGAATTTTGATCAAGAATTCACTTAGCTTTAAAGAATCTATATTTTCTCTTACTTAATTGATTCGCTAGAAGGAACTGACATGACTATTTTAAATCAAGCACCTCAAGATACGAGCCTAACCCTGCAAAACTGTGGCTATAGGATCGAAAATGATCGTGTCATTATTTCTATTCAGCGTATTGGTAACGAGAGAACAGAAGATAATCTAAGTGGCACTTTACGCCTTCAACTGTGCGCCTGTCTTCAGGACGGAGACAAGCGTTCAGAACAGCTCGTATTAGCGTCCACCACCATTGGCGAAGTAAAAGGACAACACGTTATTACGGATTGTCGCTATGACCTATTATTTCAACAGCCAACGGCTGGTTCTTGGCAGTTAGTACTACAACTCAGCGAATGGGACGGAGCAGAATACACGCTGTGCAATTCGGCCTATTTCGACACGCTTTATCAGGTACAAGCCATTCCGGCTAATTTTGAACCGACAATGAATGTTGATGAGAAAGTAGAAGAAAGCGTGACGCCATCCCCAAAAATACCTACCACGCAGAAAGCTGTAAAAAAAAATGTCATTGGTTACGTCGATGGCTATCGCGCCATCAATAAGTCAAAAGTGGAAAAGATTTTAAAGGTGAAAGGTGTGCCGAAAAAATTACTCGATAAATTAGTAGCAGAGCGCCCTTTTCGTTCAGAAAAGGCCGTACTCAATGTCAAAGGAATGGGACCCGCCATGTTAAACAGAGTAATCGCCGAGTTAACAAACTAATCAATACGTAATTTCTAATCAACAGCCAGTCGTTAATTATCTAAGGAATATTAACGACAGTGGTGTTTTTTACTTCTTCCATTGCGACATAGGTCCGAGACTCTCGAACATGCGGCAGAGTTAATAACGTTTCTCCTAATAGCAAACGATACGTATCCATATTGGATACACGTGCTTTTAGAAGGTATTCGAAATCCCCAGCAATGAGATGACACTCTAAAATTTCTGGGATTTCTGAAACGGCCGTTTTAAATTCATTAAAGCCTTCAGGTGACGTTGTCTTAAGGCGAATCTCGACAAAAACAAGTAATCCCGCGTCAACTTTCTTTGGATTTACTAAAGCACAATAGCCTGTAATATAACCATTACGCTCTAAACGACGCACTCGTTCTAAACAAGGAGTGGCGCTTAATCCTACCCGGCTCGCCAATTCAACATTCGATAAGCGACCATTATTCTGCAGTTCACGAAGAATTTTTTTATCTAGGCGATCGAGCGGTTTTGATGAGTTATCCATCTGATGTGGATCTCCTTACATGACTTCAATTGATGTTTAAGTCTACCATGCAGGTTACGAAGTATGGAAAGCGCTTTATTCAATATATTTAATATGGGTATTTGAATAGGTTACAAAAAAGCACCAAAATGTTGCGAAAAGATACTTTTGATCAAAATGGAACACTTTATGGTCATAATTGCCCCGATATTGTGCAACACCTTTGCTCAGAATAAGCTACAGCCCTTATTTTCCGCGGCTTTTAAAAAATCGCATCTATTCATAAAAAGATAAAAATTTACACTTTAATTAATTAAAAGTGCAAAAAATAAGCATGGAACATCTCTTTACTGATATTTTATCCTTGACTACGCCTCCAAAGAGTAATTCTATAGGGGTATGTGATGACCTTTGTAGAGGAATCATCTACATATTCCGAACAACAAGAATAATTAAATGTTGGCACTAACTTTGCTTTGATTAACAAACAGATCTTAAGATCTGGTATCTAAAGTTCAGCAAGATAACAACATATATAAAAACGCCTGGGAGGCTCAATATAATGAAATCGAATGTTGGTAAACTACTGTCTACTGCAGCCATCGCCGCCACTATCAGCGCTGGTGCAGCCGCATCAACTCTTGAAGATGTAAAAGCAAAAGGT
>CAXBGJ010000075.1:0-13660 GCA_963975045.1 uncultured Marinomonas sp.
TTTAAGTTACAAAAAAACACAAATGTAGATAGTATGTTATCTCACTAAAACGTAATTATGATGTGGTAACAAAAGCAAAGCGATGAAAGATAATATAACCGTATCCGTTTCTTCAATTCATGGAACGAAGCACTTTAGCTTTGGGAAGAAAACTCGTCATACATTCAAATTTATCAGTGGCATGATTTTTCTTGGTATCTTGCTCGCGGCTGGAATCATTTATTATTTGCTTAACGACGCGGAATTCTCAAAACTAAAACTGCGTGAGCTAGAAAATAAATCCTCTTCATTAAGTAAAGAAATCACCTCACTCACCGCACTAAAAATAAGCTTAGAACAAGATTTATCAGAACGAGAAGAACGAATGCAATTGGTTTCTGATCGACTGGGAGATTTGGAAAATCTTTTGGGCATGGATAACAATGACGGCAAGTTGGAGTCTCGTTTGGACACAGCCACCATCAACTCCTCAATACGAGTAGCCATGTTGACTCAAATTCCAAGCGGTCCGCCAGTAAAAAATGCAAGAACGTCTTCAGGTTATGGTAAACGAATCCATCCTGTTACGGGCATTATGAAATATCACCGTGGACAAGATTTTGCAGTAAATACAGGCACCCCTATTTATGCACCGGCAGATGGTGCGATAGAATCAATACGCCCGAGTGACAAAGGGTCAGGTAATTTTCTTCGCATACTGCATTCATATGGTTTTTCGAGTTCTTATTCTCATTTAAGTAAGTTCGCTGTCAAAAGAGGCGATTTTGTTAAAAAAGGCGATTTGATTGCCTATTCAGGAAATAGTGGATTAACGTCTGGCCCCCACCTTCACTATGAAGTGAGGTTTATTGGGCGACCATTAAATCCAAAACCTTTTTTGGATTGGAACGTTGATAAATTTGATACAATTTTCAAAAATGTAAGAGGAATAGGATGGGAATCTTTGGTGGACAAAATAGAATTAAGAGTCAGTCATCAACTACAACTCTCATCGCAGAAGGTTGCACAGTTAACGGACACCTCAAAGTAGCAAATCAACTGCAAATTGATGGCCATGTTGAAGGGCAAATTGAGGCGGAAAATCAATTAAAAATCAGTGAGTCTGGTAACGTGCTAGGAGAAATCACGACTGAACACCTGATCATTAATGGCCACTTTGAAGGTATCTGCCATGCCACGCGCATTGAAATATTAAGTTGTGGTCGTGTTAGTGGCACCGTTTACAGCGACAATTTGAGTATTGAGCCTGGCGGTAAGTTCATGGGGATTACCAACCCATCTGAAAAGACAGCCTCAGCGCAAGAAATCCCTGATTTAACGGATAATCTTACTTTAATTAGTACCGATCCAGATCTATAGCTTACTTTCAAACCAAAAATCCGATTCCTTAAGCCATTAAGAAATCGGATTTTTTCGTTGTTAATATTTTAAGTCATTCACAATTATCACAACTTAAAAACCATCATGATTTAAACGCTATCACGATTTAAAAACTATGCGAGTAAAAAACTATGCAGGTGAAAAAGCCTTTAATAACTCAGCATTCGTTGGATATTCTTCCAATAAATCAACCAGCTTTCTAGTGCCATCCACTGGAGGAAGGTCCGTTAATGATCGTCGCAACGCCCTCACCTTTTCAATATCTTTAGAATCAATAAGCAACTCTTCACGGCGCGTGCTGCTTTTCGCAATATCCAACGCGGGGAAAATTCGATGACTCGCAACGTCTCGAGATAACACAATTTCCATATTACCCGTACCTTTGAACTCCTCAAAAATCACCTGATCCATTCGGCTTCCAGTATCCACAAGTATCGTCGCTAGAATCGTAAGCGATCCACCGTTCTCAATATTCCTGGCCGCACCAAACAATTTTCGCGGTATTTCTAGTGCTCTAGTATCGAGTCCGCCCGACATGGTTCGACCGCTGCTTTTTTGCCCTGCGTTATAAACGCGCGACAGTCTTGTGAGTGAGTCAATCACAATCATCACATCATGACCTTCGCCCGCTTCTTTACGGGCCTTATCAAGCAGCTTATCGGCCACACGTACATGTTGGGCATAACTTTCATCCGAAGAGGAAGCATGAACTTCTGCCGACACACTGCGCTTGAAATCGGTCACTTCTTCGGGTCGCTCATCTATGAGCAACGCATACAGCTTTATCTCTGGGTACGCTTCGCCCACAGCCTGACAAATATGTTTTAACATTGTGGTCTTGCCAGAACCCGGTGGCGCAACAATCAACCCTCGCTGACCCATACCGATTGGAGAAATCAAATCCATTGCTCGCATCGAAAGCTGCTTAGACCCAGATTCCAAACGAATACACGGAGCCGGATGGATCACAACACCATTTAAAAAACGTTTTTGTGGGTCATTAGGAAATTGGTCTTCAATCGCTTCAGCCTGATTGGTGTCACTGGTTCTTTTGCCTTTCAAACTTAATATTTTTCTTGTCATGATATGAATTTATAACCTTGGATAATTAAGTATTTTGATCAGTTGATCTCCGTCTGACGCCAAGTTTCTTGATAAGAGCTTCTCACTGGAAAAAGTACAAGTCTAGTCAACAGAGCAAAAGCTCTGAACCAATTGAAGGTAAATGTTGAAGTGACTGTAGAGTGAATGCAGACTGCGGAACCAATGTTCCAAAGACCAACGTAAAGAAAGTACTTCACATAGAAGCCATTGTACATACGTTGCACGATTTATTATAAAAAACAGTAAGGTATAAGCGTCTAACCTGAAGTGGTCAACTGAGTTCGCTTATAAGTAAAGTAAGCCAATAAGCCCCAACCCACTACTTGTGACCATAATAACAACCATTGCGGAAGGATCTGAGAAAAATCAGCGCCCATTTGGTTCATTGCTAAAAAACTTTGTATCGCTGGTGTACTAGGAAATAGATTACTCAACCAAATCACCGGTAGAGGAATGCTTTCAAGTGGCCAAATAAAACCAGCAGAAAAAATCAACGGCATAGAACCAACCAACACAACCACAGTGACGAGCTCACGCCTTGGCACTAAAGCACCTAAACAAATACCAACAAAACTACTCGCTAGTAAAAATGGCGCTAACAAGGCAAGTAAAATAAGAGGCGACGCTAGCCGACTAATATCATAGAAATCAAAACTAAACCCAAAGTAGTAAAGTGCCATGACATAATACACAAAAACAAAAATAGCCGTTCTGATAGACAGTATTTTTAAGGTTGATTCTTTTCGCCAATAACCGCCCGTACTCGACTTCTCACTCGCTCCCGTTAACCCTAAACCGATAATCAAAGTTTGCTGCAGAATCAATACAAACACTGCAGGTACAACATAATTCACATAACCCACAGTCGGATTAAAGGTTGGCTTCATATTGAGCTTCACTTGCGCGTATTGCTCTTGAGCTAAATCCAAAGGCACACCATTAGCGAGTAACTGAGCAATTTTAGTTTGAGCAGCTAAGGTTCCACCTGCCTGAGCTAAACCTTCCGCTATCGTACCATATACCAAGAAATAAGACGCATCGCCTGCATAGCCTAAGGTTGGGCTTTTACCTAGCAATAAGTCTCGGTGAAAGTTCTCTGGTATCAATAAAATCCCACGTACATCACCTGTAAAAAACTGTTCTTTGGCTTCTTCAATAGAATGCGCTCTGTTGACTATCTTGATCTGAGGCGTCGCGTCTACCATTCGTTCTAATTGACGACTGGTTAAACTATTGTCCAGATTGATCACCGTAATCGCTTGCTCGACTGGCGTTTGATTAGCATAAGGCAATGGGTATAAAAATGAATAAAAAATCACACCTCCAAATACCGTTAAGATTATTGCAGGATTGCTGAAGATGGCTTTACATTCTTTTTTCACTAATTCGAATAGGTTATGGAAATCAAATAGTGTCATGACTGACCTCACCCTTTTTTAGGTGATTTTTTATTAACAAAAAAACAAAAAACAAAGGCACCAAATAACCCAACATAGATAAACTAAAACCACTCAATGTTTGCCAAGCGCTCAAGCCATAACTGGCCTGGCTAATCTGCGCTTCAATGTAATGACTAATGGGCAACAGACTTCGCCATATTTTTGCCAATATATTCATATCAGTCGCAGGAAAAGTAACCCCCATAAAAGCAAAGCTAGGTGCCGTAAAAGCAGCGGCAAAGCTCATCGCCCTTGCTGAATCAAAATTGATTAGAAAGAATACATTCCCGATGACCATACAAGCCGCCACAGTAATCATTTGTGCAAAAAACAGTATCCATAAACTACCCGACATAGGCCAACCAAGAGAAACATAAAACCAAAGTAGAAAAGCCAAGCCTTGGACCAAGAAGAAAGGTAAATAGAACAGGTTCATTCTTATTACATTGCGATACGGCTCTTGTGCGAATACTTTATCAGAACCATAAATTCGATAGTTTGCTGAAAAAAATAAGATAGTCGAAATCACAATGGAAATTTGCCATAAAGCAGGCACAATTGCAGACACAAGAAACTGTGCATAATTAGAATTCTGATTGAACAAAGGGGTAATCTGAGTACTAATGGTTACGGTTTTCGCCAAGGCGCTGATCCTCGTCGTATTGCCTTTAGCCAATTGCTGTAGTTCACCAATTTGTGCATTAAAGGTTCCCTGAGCTTGCAATGCGGCACTGCTAATTAACTTTCCGACCAAAATATACTGGCTGTTATAAAACACAGTCACTTGTGGGACCGTACCTATAGCCACATCACGATCAAAGTTTCTTGGAATCACCATATAGGCGTATACGTCATTGCCTATAAAAGCGTTTTTAGCGGCCAATACATCACTGTAATTTTGCGCCACACGCAATGCTGGCGTCGCATCAAACTCTCGAATCAACTGTCTTGATAAACTGCTATTTTCTAGATCAACCACACCAATAGGAAGGTCTCGGGCGATACTCTGTGAAAAGATCCACCAAATCGACAACGCCAGTAATACAGGCAATAGAGTAAGACTCAGCAACAGCCATTTATCTTTACTCAAAATATACCATTGAGACAATCTCTCGTTTTTCATAAACTAAATCTCAATTTACAACTCAACTACAACGCTCATACCGACACGCAACGCATCAGTTGGTTTAACCGGTTTTGCTTCCACTTCGAAAGTTCTTAGATCAAAGCCTTGAGAAGCATCGGTTGAACGCCACGTCGCAAAATCGCCCATAACAGCAATATGAGTTACTTTAAATTCAATGCTTTTTTTCAAAGCAGGCAAATAGGCAGTGAAAATAGTTCCGTCTTTAAAAGAACTAAGATGATCTTCCCGCACGTTAAACACGGCCCAAGCATCTTGCATATCAATAACAGTCACCACAGGAAAACCCTGAGGCGCGAGTTCACCGCTGTGTAACAAAACTTGAGACACTTCACCGTTAAACCAACTTTTGATTTTAGTATCTTGTGCGTAAGCTTCTACTTCTGCCACAGCACCTTCCGCCATGTGTACGTTTTCTGCGGCGGCTCGCTTGGTTTCAACTCGTGCGCCCTCTTGTGCCATTTCGTACATTTGGAAGGCCGCACTTTTAGTGTATTTTGACGCTTGCCATTGGGTTAAGGCTTCATCACGTTTTTGCTCTGCAACCACACCATCTTCATACAAACTGTCAATGCGTTGGTACGTTTTTTCCATCAAGGCTTCGGCTGATTTCGCCTTTTGCCATTGGTCTTTCGCGGCGTTAATCTCTTGTGATCTTGCTCCGTTTTCCGCTTGTTGTGCCATGGCGTCAGCGGCCTCTTTCCCGGCAACGGCTTGTTCAAGTTTGGCTTCAATTTCAGGACTGTAAATTGTAAATACAGAATCACCGACTTTTAGCTGTTCGCCTTTTTTCACCATCACTTCTTGGATTCTACCTGCGACTTTAGAAGAGATACTGTATTGCTGCGCTTCGATTTGACCTTGAAGGCGAATCGGCTTTGGTTGATAAGCAGAATAAAAGCTATAACCAACCCAAGCAGCCAGTGAAATGGCAATCAAAGTAATAAAAACGACTTTTAAGTTTTTCATGATGATTCTCTGATTAAATTTATTTAATACGGTTTATCTGAAAAGGCACGGCTTCATATTGCGCAAACTTTGGTATTTCATCACTTAATGAAAGTAACTTGTTTAACGCAATAACATAGTTGTAACGCGCAATTTGTTGTTGCGTTTTAATGTTCGCTAAATAAAGTTGTGCATCGATCACATCAAGCGAGGTAGACAAGCCTTGAGTAAAGGATTTTTGGCGTAATCGAGAATTCTCTTCTGCTAATGCCAAACTTGACTCTAAACCTTCCACCTCTTCTATTGCTTGCTCTGCACTGTAATAGGTTTTCTCCACCAGCACTTTCAAGTCTTGATAGGCTTGTTGTCGTAAATATTGAATTTGAGAGACAGCACTGTGGGCGGCTTGAAGCTTTTCAGATCGTCCAGAATTATCTATAAGAGGAACACTAACACCGACACCAACATACCAATCGGGTGTTAACTCACTGGCGGTTGAATCTTCTTCATACACCACGTAATCCCCAAACAGAAAGACATTCGGATAATACTTGCTTTGCTCTGCTTTTATTGCGCTGGATGCTTGTTTTTCTTTTGCATTCAACAGGCTTAACCCAGGGTAAGTCGCCAAGGTTTGCTCTGTGAATTCAGCCAAAGGTGGCAGCGTTTTATTAATGAATAACGAACTAACAGGGGTGATTTTTTCTTCTTGATTCAAAATACTGGTCAATGCAGAAAGAGTAATATCGAGATCGCGTTGGGCTTTTTTTCTGTCCACTACGGCAGTCGCAAGTGACGCATCTGCTTGCAAACGTTCAACATGAGCAATTTGTCCTTGCTGCTCTAACTTAATCGCAAAATCACGATGCTGAGTCAATGTTGCTTCAACAGAATTACGTGTATTCAAGACCTCTTTTGCTAACACGGCACTGAAATAATATTGCGCTAAATCATTATAACGCGCCTGTGTTTCCGTATTAAGCTGAGCGACTGCTTCATCAGCACGACCTGTAGAATAAGATTGAGCCGCGGTAATTTTTCCACCTGTATAAATTGGCCACAATACTTTAACCGAAGAGGACACTGTTTCTTGCTCTGCAACCGTTAATGACAAAGAGCTAAGCAGTGCAGACGCCGTCGCATTGGTGATGCCTAGTTGATCACCAGTAAAGGTTATCTCATCGTTTAAATATGTGTAGCTCGCGCCTAAAGAAACACTAGGGTAATTTAAAGCATCATCCGCTTTTTCTAATTTTTGATAACGTTCAACATTAGCCCGTTGAGCAGCAATTGAACTGTTTTTTTCTTGCAACAAAAGCCATGATTGAGTGAAATTTATTTCTTGCGCATTAACAGAGCATGCAAAGACAAGTAACAAGATTGAAATCAGAGGCTTATGTTTGTATTTGAATGTGTATTTATATTTGAATTGGTATTTGAATGTATTAAGCATTACAGGCAACTCACTAAGTGGTTATTCTCTTTAAGTAAGAGATTGTTCCTATATGGTACGCCTATCAGCTTAACAATAAGTGACCTAAATCAATTAAGACTGGTCTTATATCTTATATATAGATCAAAAATAAAGGACTTTTCGTAAGTAACCGTAAATCACAGTCTTCAATGTTTCAGTGGATATTTCAAGCCACTGAGACATTAATCATCTCTATCAAATAACTCAGTGTAATCTCACAAGATTCACTAAAGAAAGTTATCCAGTTATGCCGATAATTATCCTTGTTTTCTTCATGACATTCTCTTTTGTCATGAATTTATGATGTTCTTTTTAAAGAACGACCTCTTGGTTCGTCACCTTCGTATAGCACAACGTCAGAATGCAAAAACTCTGCCGCCTCGGCTGATCCTTTTACCTTAGAAGCACTGCGGTCTAACATTTCGGTTTCAAAATTCGTTAACACACTGTCTCTGATGCCTGCTTTTCTCCAATCTTCGTGCCATTCAGACGGAGGCTGACACCCCTTGGTAATGCTTCGTGCCAACGCCAACGCGTCTAATAATGCTTGATTCGCGCCTTGTCCTTTGAATGGGCTCATCGGATGTGCGGCATCACCTATCAGTGTGACTTTTCCGGCTTGCTCTAATAATTCGGAAGTCATTAATTCTCGATCGTACACAGGATACCCCGACACTTGCGCTACTTGAGTCGCCGCCAAAATCTGAGGAATAGGATGGTGCCATTGTGTTCTTCTACACGCTTCTTCTTTCAATGCCATCACGCCTTGAGCACTCAACGCTTTTGCGTCGTCTTCGGGCATGGGAAAGCTAAGCTGCCACATTACAGAATCTGACGAATAAGGCATCATATAGATTCGTTCATTGCCATTGGCGGTTTGAAATACCGTAGCAGAATCCAGTAAATCATGCTCAAGGCCGTTCAAATTTTTCAAAGGACAAATGCCTAAAATCACCATACAACCAAGGTAGCGTAAAGGCGCCGCCTCCTCATCAACGAGTAATTTTCGCACTGTACTGCGAATACCATCGGCACCGACGACTAAGTCAGCCTTGGCAATTTTAACGCCTTCGTTTTCCTGACCCTTTGCTTGACCCTTTACATGAAATGCCAGCTCAACACCGTCGCCGATTGTTTCCTTGAAATCCACCAGCTGATGATTCCATTGCACAGGCACTTGAGCGCCCAATTGACCGAGCAATGCTAAGCGCAAAGACTGTCGTGCAATATGTACATTGGTGCGTTTCGAAGAGGACAGTTTCTGTAACGATTGCTCATCGGACTGCATCCACTTGCGCATGCCCCATTCTCCGATCACGTCGCCTTCTGTGGTATGAACCAGATGGCGAGTAGACACCACGCCTTCTTCTAATGAGAACAACCCCAAGCCTTCAATGGCTTTACTCGCTTGCTGTAACGTCAACCCATAACCCTGAGATCGAGCATCGAAGCCGCTATCACGTTCGTAAAGCGTAAATGGAATGCCACGATGTAGACATGCAACGGCCAACGCCACACCGCCAATACCGCCACCAATAATAGCAACGTGTGGGTAATTTACTGTATCGGCAACGGGGAAATCCGCAACGGCAAGCAAGCCAGAACCCGCACATTTAACACAATCTTCGAGATGACCTTGAGGCCGAACAGGAGCGACCCCTTCGCCATTCGTTTTTTCAAACGCGTCCAATTCTTTCTGGTAACGCAACTTCACTTTCTTACGCAGCTTTCGGTTTTTTTTACCGAGCCCCAGACACTCTGGACAAACTGCCCAACTACTTTTTTCGCTTTTCAATTATTTTCTTCTTTATTCAAACTGAGGATCATTTTCCACATAAGAGGAAGGTTACCGACACGATGATGGCAATAGACAACAACCGAAGACACAACTATACAATAGAGACCAAAAAAACACTCTTTTTCAAAGGATCTGTAATCCTCCTATTCAGTATGCTTGCCAGCTTAAGGATTCCTTTTGTATTTCTTAATCCAAAATGTATTAGTTATAATTATTTTAGTACAATCTATAACAAATAATAGAATAGAGAGAATAGGCTACATGAAACTTTATAAAGCTTTAATCAGCACAGCAGTCGGTTTAGCCATCACACAATTGAGCTTTGCGCAAACTCAAATCACTTACAAGTCCGCTAAGACCAGTTCATCTTATTACCAAATGGCGGTAGAAATTTCACAAGCCGTAAAGAAAGACACGGATAGTGGGATTATTGTCACCGTTGAAGAGAGTCAAGGGTCCGTTCAAAACGTCATGGAATCTGCCTTTAGGGGCGCTAATTATGTGTTTACAACGCCTCCAGCTTTAGTAAGTTTAGCGCAGAACGGTAAGGCGATGTTCAAAAACAAAAGTAACCCAAAATTTGATGAAATTCGAGCCCTCTTCCCCATTCCATCTTTGGCTATGCATTTTGTAGTATCAGATAAAAGTGGCATTAATAATTTTGCCGAGATGGAAGGTAAAAAAATATTGTTAGGTAAAGGGACTTTTGGGGCAAATGAGGGCGCTAAATACATCAAGTTATTTGGCTTAGAAGGTAAAATTGACCTTGCTCAAGTAGAGCTTTCTAATGCGGTACCAGCATTGAAAAACGGCCAAATTGATGGTTTTGTTACCTCAGGGTCTTTTCCAGCACCCAATGTTATTGAAGCGGCTGCGGGCTCAAAAGTAAAAATTCTATCGTTGAGCGATGAGCAAGTAGCACAATCTAAGCGCACCAAACTGATCATTCCAGCAGGCACCTACGCAGGGCAAGATAGTGATATCACAACGACGTCATTACCTGTGGTTGCATACACAAGCACGGCAATGGATGACACTACGGCTTATACTTTAACTAAAGCCTTCTGGAGTCAAAAGCAATTAATGTCTGATACGTCTCCTTGGTGGGGTGGCGTATCAACAGAAATGCTTAGTAACATAAGCGGTAAAATTCACCCTGGCGCAGCTAAATATTATCGAGAAATAGGGGTGACCTTAAATGCAAATCATCAATAAGTAATCCTCTTTAATCACTTTATAAATGAGGCATGAAAAACGGTACGCCTTTTCATACCTCTTAGTCCTAAGCAGAATCCACCATTAACGTATGGGTTCTGCTTAATTAAGTATATTGGGCACACCACTCCCTTTAAATATAAAATCTCTTAAACAGGCCATGTTCTATGCCTAGTAAATATTTTTGGGCCGGTTTTGGCTTCCTTAGTATTATTTTTCACTTAACGCTTATTTTTTCAGGTTTGGTACCTAACTTAATCAGTCGCCCGCTACATATGGCGCTTGCGTTGCCCTGGGCTTTTGTTTTCTTAAGCAATACGCCTTTTGAACGCTACACTGGTTACGTGTTTACATTATTAGGCTTAATCGCGACTTTTTGGGTTGCATACAATGCAGATTTATTAGTAGATCAATACGGTTATATTAGTGAAAACTATCAACTTTGGATCGCAGCAATTTTACTTTTAACGGTTTTAGAAATGGCGAGACGCTGCATAGGATGGCCATTACCCTTAGTAGCGGCCATTGCTCTTTGCTACGGAATGTTCGGGCAATATATACCTGGAGAGTTTGGTCATCCAGGTACACCGCTAGGTAGCTTTCTAGGGACCTTAACCATTGCAGAAGGCGGTATATGGGGTAAGCTCACTGGCGTCTCTGTTAGCATAGTCGCTATTTTTGTTATTTTTGGCGCAGTACTTAATGCTGGAGAAGCTGGGCAAGGCTTTATGAATTTAGCCCTCACGGCGGCGGGGAGACTAAGAGGTGGTGCCGCTAAGGTATCCGTTATTTCTTCAGCGCTTTTTGGCTCAATCTCAGGATCAGCATCCGCGAATGTGGCATCTACTGGCGCCATTACCCTTCCAGCAATGACCAAGCTTGGTTACCCTAAATCATTAGCGGGAGCGACGGAGGCCGTCGCCTCCTCTGGTGGACAAATAATGCCCCCATTAATGGGCGCTGGCGCATTTGTCATGGTAGAACTAACAGGAATACCCTACCAAAGCATTATGTTGGCCGCCATTTTACCCGCCATTTTATACTTCTGGGCCGTTTGGGTTGGGATAGATGCGTTTGCACTGCGTTATGATTTAAAAGCCATCAGTAAAGATCAGCAACCAAGTCGTCGTCAGCTGCTGATTACCTGTAGCTTCTTTATGATCCCGTTTTCGCTGTTACTTTGGGGGATGTTCGGGCCAGCTTATACACCGCAATTTTCAGCAAGCATTGCTATTTTTGGCGCCGCCATTTTACTTTTCTTTAATTCGAAGGGTCTGGCAAGTAAAAAACAATGGCTCAGTCGCCTAGAAGATGTTGGCGTTAATGCTGGTAAGCAAATTGCCATGATAGCTTCCATCATATTATGTGCCTCCATCGTCGTTGGTGTGCTATCTATTACGGGGTTAGGGGTGAAAATCACATCCCTCATTATTTCAGGTTCATCTGGAATGCTTTGGCCCGCGATTTTATTAACAGCGGTCGCGTGTTTAATCCTTGGAATGGAAGTGCCGACAACGGCCGCGTATGTTATTTGCATTTCAGTAGCAGGGCCGGCTTTATCACAATTAGGATTATCACTTCTGCAAGCTCATTTATTTGTGTTTTGGTTTGCTCTTTTATCAACCATTACACCGCCCGTTTGTGGCAGCGTATTTATTGCGGCTGGCATGGTAAAGGAAAACTGGCTTAAAGTTGCCGGAATAGCAATGATGCTAGGGGTGGGGCTGTATTTAATCCCACTGGCCATGATCGCCAACCCTTCGCTTATTCAATTGGGTACTAGCCCATTTCTAGCCATCGCTAGTGCATTAAAAGTGGCAGTCGCACTCTATTTTATTTCGATGGCACTCATCGCCCCTTTTAAGCTGAAGAAGCGAGCGCTGTATTTATCTATTGGCTTTTTCTTGATTTTTGGTTTTTCAATTTAGCCCAATAATAGATACCCATAAACTCATTAATGAATCTATGGGTATCTAGAATACTGGCTTGCGATAGAACCCGACCCTAATGCTAAGATCAAGCACCGAAGCCCCTATACCCTTCATAGTGCGTAAATGAAATACCACGCTGTAAACTCACCAAAACACAGTCACGAATCAGGGTGTTTGTTTATCTATTCAAAATATTTTAGACATATTAGCTAGGCTGAGCACTAAACTCTTTTAATGATGCTAATGCAGCCTCTGCTTTGTCAGTTTGTACAAAAATATGATCATGATAATAAGCCGCAACGACATTGGCACTAATGCCTTTTTCTGTCAGCTTATTTGATACCGCAGCCGTTAGACCGACCGCATCCAAACTGGAATGTACCGTCAATGTGATTTGGCTAAATGCACTTTCAAACGCTAAACCCGCATCTAAAGCCGTTTGCTTAGGTAAAATCAGGGTTAATCCTTCTGATTCAATAAACGTCATTATAGGGTCCAATGCTAAATAGTCTTGGGCCGTACCTTGAACCGTACAAAAAACAAATTCTCCACTCACTAATTCTGGGCTCATTGAACAAAGTAATTTATCCAGTTCTGTTATCGCAGTCATAAAACCCTCCTCCATACTATTTGTGTTATTTCATCCATTCACAAGCCAGCCCGCTAACCAATCTTCTTAACCATATTAAGACTCACCGTCTTAAAACCCATTTCAGTATAAAGCGCTTGCGCCGCTTCGTTGTTAAAAAAAACATGCAGACCAACATTGACGATATTGTGGGTGGCGGCAAAGTCTTCGATTTCCTTCAAGGCGAGCTTGGCATAACCCATTCGACGATATTCCGGTTTGATTTCTAAATCATAAATGAAAACCGTACCCGTGGTAGCACTGTTTTCGAGCGACAACCATATGCTGCCAACCGATTCATTCACATCTGCCACTTTCAATTCAAAGAAATGGTTATTTTCCGTCTCGATGCCACGAGGCAATAATCGCTCGGTATCACGTCGGGAACGTGTTAAAGACCCCGCTTTCTGCCACCGGCCTGAGTCGACGTTTTCTTTGGCGTACTGCACGATCAATTCTTCAATGTAGGATGAAAAAAACGGCTTAGACATGGGAACTAGCAAAGGCATAATGACTCCATTCACGTAAGGTTGGGGAGAATCCTACTTTAATGCCTTAAATAGTCATTAATTTTTGAATAAAAAAAGGTTTATTTAGAC
>CAXBGJ010000076.1:0-13614 GCA_963975045.1 uncultured Marinomonas sp.
GGTACGATACTCTCCCACCGCATTCTTTACTATCAAACGTCCCTTTCGGCAATAAAAGCAGCCTTTCTAAAATCGCCAGATTTCGTTTGTGATCTTCATCCCTTACTTGGTCATCATGATCTTTCAGATCATAGGTTGATCCAAAATGCAGCAAGCCATTGATAGAGGGTGAAACATACCCAAACTCACATAAGACTTTTTGAATGTCTATTTTATAGTCAGGTTTCCCAACGGCTCTGCAAGCGGCTTGGGCTTTTTCTATTTCAATAAATGAGACCTGTCCTCGAATAGGATGAGCGGGTGTATTTGGCGCGACGTCGAGCGCTTCTGTATCATTTGCCGTGCATAAAACGACATGAGAAAAGCATGCTTGTTGATTACTGGATATTGCTTCCCAACTAATAGGTTGGGGTTGGGAAGCAGAATGAATTGGAGAAAGGCTTTCAAGGCGTGTGTTTAAGCTAACCTTGATGTTTTTGTGAGATAGCAGTGACTCGCAAAGCTGAGTCAGTACTACCCAACCAGAAAGAGGTAATAACAAACTTCCTTCTCTATCGTTATCCTCAGCGACGCGCAAAATGGCCTCTGGGTAGCGCTTTTCATTGATCAGCTTTTTGAAACGTTCGGCTTCTTTCTCATTTTTTGGAATTTGTATTAAGCCGCACTGATCCCAAAATGCTTTTTGTTTGTCCAAGGTCGAATAGAGGCGAGTAGCGTGTAAGTAAGCGGATAGATAAAAGCGATTAACAGGCGTGTCTTGTGACGCTAATTTAGGGTAGAGCATACCTTGTGGGTTGCCTGATGCACCGCAAGCAATGCGGTCGCCTTGTTCCCATACAGTAACGTTTATACCTTGGCGTGCAAGTGCATACGCCGTATTTGCTCCAGCTAACCCTGCACCGACCACTAATACATGAGTGACTTCTGTTTGTTTTTCTTGACGTAGGTTAAACCAAGCTTGACCTTGTGACATGCGCTCTGATAGAACGGCTGTTGTCTGTTTAAGTTCAGCAACGACCATTTCTCTTTTTTGACCGAAGCCTTTTACTTTCTTAACGTCAAAACCGACATTTTGTAAGCCTCGGCGAACAATTCCCGCCGCAGTAAAAGTCGAGCAAGTGGTGCCTTGGTGACTAAGTCGATGGATATGCTTGAATAGATTGTCGGTCCACATTTCTGGGTTTTTGCTCGGCGCAAAGCCATCTAAAAACCACGCATCTACGTCGGCGTTTAAGGCGGCGAAGCCTTCTTCAGCTTCACCAAACCAGAGTGTCAGCTGAATTTTTCCTTGTTCAAGTTCAACGCGATGCATGCCATGGCAGATTTCTGGGTAAGCCTCAATAAGTTGCTGACTAAAATGACTGAGAGAAGGCCACATCTTCAAAGCATCTATTAACATGCTTTTTGTTAGTGGGTATTTTTCTACAGAAATAAAATGCAGCTGTTTATTACTAGGTGCTTCTGCTAAAAAATCTTGCCATGCACAGAGGAAGTTTAAGCCAGTGCCAAAACCTGTTTCAGCGATGACAAATGCGTTTTTCTTAAGAGACTTCCAGCGCTCAGCTAAGTGGTTGTTGTGCAGGAAAACATAGCGAGTTTCTTCCAAACCGGATTCTTTATCAAAATAGACATCATCAAACTGGTTGGAATGCGGCGCGCCATCATCTCCCCAGCTTAATGACGGTTTTTCTAGTTGGTAGCTAGTTAACACGGACAATGCTCTTGATGACGACAGGAGTCGTTGGCACATTTTGAAATGGCCCTACGTTCGATGTTGGTACCGCGGAAATAGCATCGACAATATCCATACCTGTAATGACTTCACCGAATACGGTATAACCCGCCGCGCCGCGCGAGCCATCATTTAAAAAGGCGTTATCGACTTGGTTAACGAAAAACTGCGACGTGGCACTATTTGGATCTTGCGTGCGAGCCATGGCCAGTGTTCCTCGATTATTGGCTAATCCGTTGTCGCCTTCGTAAGCCACAGCTTGGTGTGTTGTTTTACGCTCTAGGTCAGTTGTAAAACCACCACCTTGCACCATGAAACCGCGGATTACACGATGAAAGATGGTCCCATCGTAAAAGCCTTCATCAGCATAACGTAAGAAGTTTTCGACCGTTTTTGGAGCGGCTTCATCCTTTAAGTCTACTCGGATGGTGCCTTGGCTGGTTAAAATGTCGACTTCAGTGGCGTCTACTTGTGAGCAAAAAGCCAGTAAAGTAAGACTGGTGATAAGAGATTTACGCATAGTGCTACTTCCTTATTAAATGTATGCCCAATACTATTGGGTGTGTCATAACATGCCAAGACGTTTTGTGTATTTACTGGAGAGAAAATGAATGCGAACTGCTGCCGTAGAAATTGAGTATTGTACTTTATGTCGTTGGATGTTGCGCGCCGCGTGGCTAGCTCAAGAGCTGTTAACGACATTTGATGACGATATTAAAAGTGTCACACTGTTGCCGACACAGGGCGGTATTTTTAAGATAAGGGTCAATGGTCAGGAAATTTGGTGTCGAAAAGAAGAAGACGGTTTTCCCGAGGCGAAAGTGTTAAAGCAAAGAATGAGGGATGTTATTGATCCTGATCGAGACTTAGGGCATTCAGACGTGAAAATTTAAACGTATTGCAAATAACCTTCCCTTATCCTCCCCACAGAGAGGATTAGGGAAGTTGTGTTTTCTTTTAGGTATTTGGGAAAACTTGTTTGAAAGGTTTTATCGTTACGTTTTTATAAACGCCAGCGTCCACATAAGGATCCGCGTTCGCCCATGTTTTTGCTTCTTCAAGGCTGCTGAATTTAGCGATTACAACACTACCAGTAAAACCTGCATCGCCTGGGTTATCTGAATCGATGGCAGGATTTGGGCCCGCTAAGATCAAACGACCTTCGTTGTTCAGTGCTTCTAAGCGAGCAAGATGTGCAGGGCGCGCTTCTAAACGCGCGCCAAGACTGTTTGCCACATCTTCGCCAATAATTGAGTAAAGCATTGTTATTCCTTGTTTTGTAAATGTGATGAGAGATAAATACCTTGCAGCAGAATAAAGGCAATCGTCATGCCTAATAATCCGAACAGTTTGAAGTCTACCCATACCTCTTCACTGTAAGAGAAGGCGACATATAGGTTAGTCGCGCCTGAAACAATGAAGAAGCAGACCCAAGCAAGGTTCAGAGTACGCCATATTTTAAAAGGCAGTTCAAGTTTATCGCCCATCATGCGTTGAATGATGTTTTTATTGCCAATAAACTGGCTACCAAAAAAGACAATGGCAAAAAGACCGTTGACGATTGTCGGCTTCCATTTGATGAAATCTCCATTTCCCATTAATACCGTCGCGCCGCCCAATAGCACGACTAACACCAACGAAATAATGTGCATTTTTTCTACGGTTTTGTTTTTAAACCAAGTAAAACCGACTTGAATAAGTGTTGCTGGAATCAAAACGGCCGTTGCGAGAATGATGTCTCCTGTCATTTTATAAACAGCAAAAAAGATAACGATAGGAAGGAAGTCGAATAGTATTTTCATATAAAAAACCCAGTGTATGTATACTAGAATGTATGTATGCTGGTCTTATAATAACCATCATTCCTTTTAAAGAACAGTCAATCTATGCCTGAAGCTGCGAGTTACCGAAAAGTCGATTTACACACCCATTCAACGTGTTCGGATGGTAAGTTTTCGCCGACTCAACTAGTCGATCTTGCCGTTGAGCAAAAAGTGTCCCTGTTCGCTCTAACGGATCACGACACATTGGATGGAATTGCTGAAGCAGGCCAAAGAGCGTCTGAACATGGGTTAAGTTTCATCAATGGCGTTGAGCTATCAACCCAGTGGAATGGTGTTCCTCTGCACATGGTGGCATTAAACTTTACACAGGATAATCCTGCCTTATTGTCGATTGTCGAAGAAAATCAGGCAATACGTTTAGATCGAGCGCGACGGATTGCCGATTTGTTGGTGAAACAAGGGTTACCTGATTTGTTTGATGAAGCGACGGCATTGGCTGGTGAAAGCCAGCTAGGGCGACCACATTTTGCGAGTTTATTGGTCGAGAAAGGGTTTGTGAAAGACGCGAATAAAGCGTTTGATCGTTATTTAGGGAATAAGCGGTTGGGGCAGTTACGAGATGTGTGGCCTGACCTTGAAACGGTATTAACCGCACTTTCGGGTCAAAATATGGAGTTGGTTTTAGCACATCCTAAACGCTACCCTCTTACCGTGACTAAATTAAAACGCTTATTGGGCGATTTTAAAAAATGGGGTGGGACTGGGATCGAGATTGTTTCGGGTAATGAACGCCCAGATAGTGTTCGCTTACTAGAGCGCTTATCGAGAGAGTTTGGGCTAAAAGCCTCAGTAGGAAGTGACTATCATGGACCATTTGGGCCTTGGATGCAGGTGGGGAAATTCACCCAAATACATGAAAGTGAAGTAGATTTAGTTTGGCAGGCTTGGGCATAATAAAATTTTTATGACCTAGCTTCTTAAGTGCTAGGTTTTGTTTATATATTGACATTTTTAGTGGAGAGTAGGTTGAGTCAATTTTTTCAGATACACCCAGAAAACCCACAGGCGCGTTTGATTAAACAAGCGGCAGAAGTTATTCGTAATGGCGGTGTTATTGCTTATCCAACAGATTGTGGGTATTCACTGGGTTGTCATCTTGGTGATAAATCCGCGCAGGATCGAATTCGAGCAATTCGTCGTTTAGATGATAAGCATAACTTTACGTTGGTGTGTCGCGATTTATCTGAAATATCAACCTATGCGCGGTTTGATAATCGCCTGTATCGCTTATTAAAAAATAATACTCCAGGCCCTTATACTTTTATTTTTAGTGCCACATCAGAAGTACCTAGACGGTTATTACATCCAAAAAGAAAGGCGATTGGTATTCGAATCCCTAATAATCAAATAGTTTCTGCGTTGTTAGAAGAATTGGGCGAGCCGATCATGAGTGTTTCTCTTATTTTACCTGGAGAAACCGATCCGATGACGGATCCATACGACATTCGCGATACACTCGAACATGCGTTAGATTTAGTCATTGACGGCGGCTTTTGCGGGCTACAGCCGACAACGGTCGTTAAAATGGATGCAGATAGTATTGAAGTAGTTCGTATTGGCGCGGGGGATCCTGCGCCGTTTCAGTAAATTGTTTAATATTCAGCTGTCAAGGCCCACGGTGTGTGGCTTATAATGTGCTGAATGATCAATTAATATTATTAAAACTGGGTTGCTGAGAAGCATTCCCTCTAAGAGGTTCGTAATGGACGAAAAGTTACAAAAAGTATTAGCAAGAGCAGGTCAGGGTTCACGCCGTGAAATGGAAACCCGTATCCGTGAAGGTCGTGTATTAGTGAATGGTGAGGTCGCTACATTAGGCGATCGTGTTAGCCTGACAGATACGATTTCGATAGATGGATACGTCATCGAAGCAACAGAAGCGGGTGAAAATCGCCGTATTATTATTTATAACAAACCCGAAGGTGAGGTTTGTACTCGTAAAGACCCAGAAGGTCGACCAACTGTTTTTGATAAGCTGCCTAAGCTGCGCGGAGAGCGTTGGATTGCGGTAGGCCGTTTGGATATTAATACTTCTGGTCTGTTGCTCTTTACGACGGATGGTGAGCTAGCGAATAGATTGATGCACCCATCGACGGAGATAGATCGAGAGTATCTTGTCCGTGTCATGGGTGAAGTAACAGAAGAAAACATTGCCGCGCTGAAAAAAGGCGTGATCATGGATGATGGTATTGCCAAGTTTACTGATATCGTCGATGGTGGTGGTGAAGGTATTAACCGTTGGTTTTACGTATGCTTAATGGAAGGTCGTAACCGCGAAGTTCGTCGTCTTTGGGAATCTCAAGGCGTTAAGGTTAACCGTTTGAAGCGTGTTCGTTTTGGTCCTATTTTCTTGCCGTCAAAAGCCAAGGTAGGCCGTTGGGTAGAAATGGAAGACGCTGAAGTTAATTCATTGTGTGCCATGGTTGATCTGAAAGTATCGGAATTGAAACCTAAGACGCAGCAGCAAAAGCTCGAACTTAAGCGCCACAAGAATAAAGCAACAGCGGGCGGTGCACGTCGCGGCGCAAATAAAGGCTTTGATTGGCAGAGTAGCGATAAACAGGAATTTAAGCCTAAAAAACCAGGCAAAAGATCGTTTCGTTAAGATATAAATAGGTTGGGAGTCGTAGAAGCATGGTTCGCTGGATAATTGCATTAATTGTGGTCTTGGTTGTCGGTTTTTTTATTTACGTAAATGTAAGTAATAAATTGCCTGAAGGGCTTGGTGTAACGGATGGTCTGTTGAAGCCTTGTTCCTCGTCTCCTAATTGCGTGTCAACGCAAGCAGAGCCAGAAGATATGGTTCATTATGCTGAGCCTATTATTTATACGGGCGGTCGTAAAGACACGCAGTTATCTATCGAATCTTATATGTTGAACAAGGGCAACGCTCGGATTGTGAGTAGTACCTTAGGCTATGTCCATTTTGAAGTGACGAGTCACTTAGTGGGCTATATTGATGATGTTGAGTTCTATCTCCCTGAAGCGGACAGTGTTGTGCATTTTCGTTCGGGCTCACGTGTAGGCCATTCCGACTTTGGTGTAAATCGTGAGAGAGTTAGAGAAATTCAAGATCTTCTAGTAGATTAATTCTAAAACAATAATAGTTGGACGAGGATTGCCCATGAGTTTAGATGACAACCAAACTATTTTAATTGTTGAGGATGATGAGCGTTTAGCTTTATTGACTCAAGAATACTTACAAAAGAATGGTTTCAACGTTGGTGTTGAAGCGGATGGCCGCAAGGCTATTTCTCGTATTATTGAAGAGCAACCTTCTCTTGTTATCTTGGATTTGATGTTGCCTGGTGCTGACGGTTTTACGGTGTGTCGTAGTGTCCGCAATGATTATAAAGGCCCTATTTTAATGTTGACGGCTCGCAGTGATGATGTCGATCAAATTTTAGGTTTAGAAATTGGGGCGGATGATTATGTTTCTAAGCCTGCAAAACCAAGAGTGTTGTTAGCAAGAGTGCAGTCACTATTACGTCGTAGTACGCAAGATGTTGACCTGTCTGCTGAATCTTCTAAAGAAGAGCAGAACTTGACTTTTGGCCCTCTGACAATTGATAACTCACGTCGTGAGGCTTGGTTGCTCGAAGAAGAAGTCGAGCTTACCAGTGCTGAATTTGATTTATTGTGGTTGTTGGCCAGTAGTGCTGGTCGTATTCTAAGTCGAGAAGAGATCTTTGGTGAGTTACGTGGTATCGAATACGACGGTCAAGATCGTTCGGTTGATGTAAGGATCTCTCGAATTCGCTCAAAAATAGGTGATGACCCAATTCATCCTCGTCGTATAAAAACTATTCGTAGTAAGGGTTACTTGTTTGTAAAAGAAGTATAGGAAGGTAATGCGAGCTGAAATGTGGCGTTTATATCGACACTTGTTGTTTGGAGGCGTCGTTATTGTCTTGTCTTGTTACGTTGTTATGGCGTTTACTCAGGCTCGCTTCAGTGCTTCAAGAACAGAGCAATTACTTTGTGTAGACGCAGAAATAAGCTCTGTTCTGCTACTTTCTGGTATTAGCCAGCAGCTACCAGAGTCTCAGTTTAATTGGACTATACAGTTAACTGAGCCTCTTTCTATTCCAACGATTTCCTCGTTAATAAGCCAAAAAAAATGGCTTAAATTCCCCGACAATAGCTATCAATTAACGTTTGAACATTCTGGTCAGTCTGTATTAATGGGCCGAGCGTATCAACATGACAGATTTTTTAAATTCGAATCCTTGTTGCAGCGTTTTCTTCTATCAGATCAGATGAGTTATCAGGATAAGATGTCTTTAATTGAAAGTATGCCCTGTCTTTCTGTTGAGCATATTCCTTCTATATCTCCCAGTGTGTTAACAAGTGTTGCCTTGGTTCATGGTGAGTATGGTTTCTTATGGGAAGATGAGGAGGCGGATGACACGGTTTATTTATCCATTGTTCATGAAGAAAATATTTCCTTAACCTTTACTGTGGTTATTATTGTCTTTGTAGGAATGCTAGTCATGCTTATTCTCATCTGGCGTGAATTAGTCTCTCTGGATTTTAAACGAAAGACATTTGAAAGTATTACTCGTCAAATTGCTCGCGGTAGAAGTGGTTTGCCAAAAGGTATTCCGGATAGTAATGGCACACTAAAAGAATTGGCTTATTCATTTGATTCTATGTCATCACATATTCAACGCTTATTGAAAGTGCAGCGAGAAATGATAAATGCTATATCCCATGAGTTAAGAACACCTATTGCCCGTTTACGGTTCGGGTTGGAGGTGATGAAGGACGAAGTGGATGATAATGTTGCTAAGTCTATCGAAGCGTTGGAAGGTGATGTCGAAGAGCTGAACACGTTAGTGGATGAAGTGCTTACTTACGGAAAGCTAGAGGGCGGTTCATTAGAACTTAATTTCAAAGAGCTTTCTATTTCTCAATTAGTTGATGGCATTTTGAGACATAATCATCTGCTACTTCAGCATCTTAGTGTCGAGGGGGATATTAGTGAGGCAGATATAGTGTTGGCTGATGAGCATCATTTGAGCAGAGCCATACAGAACCTTATTTTGAATGCAGCCAAATACGCCGCGAGTAAAATCACCATTACTTTCTCACATGACTCAGAGCGTTGGCAGTTAGATATTGAAGATGATGGTCCTGGTATTGCTTTTGAAGACAGAGACAAGGTATTTATACCTTTCCAGCGATTGGATAACAGCCGGACACGTGCTTCAGGAGGGTATGGATTAGGGCTCGCAATTGTTCAACGTATTGCTTTTTGGCATGGTGGTGCGGTCTTGATCGATGCGAGTGAATCCGGTGGCGCTAAATTTAGTTTGATTTGGTCACGTAATCAGCATCAGAACACCTTGTCCTGATGCTGATATAAACCTCTAGAGTTCTGGGGCTAAAATGCCTTTTAGGTTTTTAAAGCACGTTTTAGAGGCCGTAGATATAAGGTCTTCCATGTAGGCGTTTTCACGCTGATCCTTTCTGATTGCCAAATAGAGCTTACACCAAACGCCTTCTTCACCAAGTGATTTTGTTATCACATATTGCCGATTTGTGTATTCTGTTAATGCCCAATTGGGTAAACAGCATAGACCACGACCACTGGCAACCAATTGCATCATCATGAGTGTTAGTTCGCTGTGACGAATTTTGGCAGGTGAAATACCAGCAGGGTTTAGAAAATGTTTGAAAATATCGAGTCGCTCTGTTTCAACAGGATAGGTGATGAGTGTTTCTTTCTCGAAATCTTCCGGGCTTAAAAAATCTTTTTTTGCCAGTGGATGATGTCGAGACAGGGCGACTTGCGATTCATATTGAAATAAAGGAATGTATTCAATATTGGGAATATCTTGAGGGTCGGATGTGACCACTAAATCTAAATCGCCACGAGCGAGGGCAGGTAGAGGCATAAAGCCAAACGCCGTAGAAAGGTCTAGCTCGACATCTGGCCAATGTTCACGAAAGTGATCAATCGTTGGCATGAGCCATTCATAGCAACTGTGGCACTCGATGGCGATGTGTAAACGGCCGCTTTCGCCTTCTGCAAAGCGGTGAATATCTCGCTGAGCGGATCGAAATGAGAGCAGTACATCATCGGCAAGTTGTAATAAACGCAGTCCAGCACTGGTAAAGCGGACAGGTTTGGTTTTTCGAATGAATAATGGACAGCCTAGCTTTTCTTCTAGATCTTTGAGCTGATGAGATAAAGCAGACTGCGTCAGGTGTACTCGCTCAGCGGCTTCGACCAAGCTACCTGTTTCTCTTAACGCGGTCAGTGTTTTTAAGTGTCTAACTTCAATAATGCTCATAGTAATTCACTGTTGATGCGTCTTTTCAATGTTGGGGCTCAATGCGTTTGATATAAAAAAGCTCGCCGGATAGTGATAGCCAAGCGAGCTTTGTTATTGTGTTATTGGCACAGCAAAAATTCAAGTAGCGCTTTTTGTGCGTGTAGTCGATTTTCTGCTTCATCCCATACGACAGAGTCTGTGCGATCTATGACATCGGCAGACACTTCTTCACCACGGTGTGCTGGCAAACAATGCATGAATAGCGCATCAGGGTTGGCTTTTGCCATAAGCTCTGAATTTACTTGGAAGCCATCAAAATCTTTTAAACGCTGTTCTTGCTCGTCTTCTTGCCCCATAGAAGCAAATACATCGGTAACGATAAGATCGGCACCTACAGCGGCTTCGTGGGTGCTATGAAGGACGGTGACGCGATCTTTATGTTCTTCAACCAGATCTGCATTCGGCTCGTAGCCAACAGGGCATGCGATGACAAGTTGAAAGTCTAGGAGTGCCGCTGCGTTAATGTAGGAGTTGCACATGTTATTGCCATCACCGACCCAAACAACCTTTTTTCCTTCGATAGAGCCACGGTGTTCTTGGTAAGTCTGCATATCTGCAAGTAACTGGCACGGATGATAGTCGTCAGTAAGGGCATTGATAACCGGAACCGATGAGTACTTAGCAAAGGTTTCAATGGTTTCATGATCAAAGGTTCTGATCATCACGACATCCACCATGCTGGAGATGACCCGGGCACTGTCTTCTACCGGTTCACCACGTCCAAGCTGGGTATCACGGGACGAAAGGAAAAGTGCGTGACCGCCCAATTGAGCCATGCCTGCTTCGAAAGAAACACGAGTACGAGTGGATGATTTTTCAAAAATCATCGCCAGTACACGGCCTTTTAACGGTTGGAACAAAGTGCCTTCATGATGGATTTTCTTAAGCTCAGAAGCTCGTAGTAGTAACTGTTTTAACTCATCAGAAGTTAGATCTTTCAGAGTAAGAAAATGTCTTGGCGACACGCTAGAGCTCCTTAATTATCTTTTGAAAAGGGAATCGACCAATTTAATACACTCAGGTTAGTGAGTAAAGGGCAATTAACAATAGAAAGAGCGAAGGAAAGCGTCTTCTTGGGGTTGTAAATACACCACCAGACCCAATAAACTGATGCAACTTTAAATGAATTTAGTGGTTGTTCATTTTGTGGTGGCATTAACAATGTGTTTGTCGCCATGTTAGACACAGTCCAAGAACGAGGGTTTTAATATGAGTAATACAATCGAAACAATTAAAGAGCAAATTAATAGCAATGATATCCTGCTATACATGAAGGGTAACCCTCGTGCGCCTCAGTGTGGTTTTTCCTCTCAGGCGGTTCAAGCCCTGATGGCTTGCGGCGAGCGTTTTGCTTTTGTGAATATTTTAGACAATCCAGATATTCGTGCAGAGCTGCCAAAATTCGCTAACTGGCCAACGTTTCCACAGCTTTGGATCAAAGGTGAGTTGGTTGGCGGCTGTGACATTATTGTTGAAATGGCAGGTAACGGCGAATTGCAAACCTTGATTACCGCTACTGTTGGCACAACTGAAGAGTAAGCTAATACGTTGTCCGCTTTAAGAGCGACATTATTCGGCGAAACATTAGTCTGTTACATTTTAAGAAATAAAGGAGAGTTTAAAGATGTCTATTTTAGTTGGTAAAAAAGCGCCTGATTTTACAGTTCCAGCAGTATTGGCCGATGGCCAAATTGTGGATTCTTTCAGCTTGTCTGAAACGATCAAAGGTAAGTACGCTATCGTGTTTTTCTATCCATTAGATTTCACTTTTGTATGCCCGTCTGAAATTATTGCTATGTCTCATCGCATGGATAAATTCCGTGAAATGGGCGTAGAAGTTGTCGGTGTTTCTATCGATTCTCACTTTACTCACAACGCTTGGCGTAACACCCCAGTAGAGCAAGGTGGTATCGGCGCTGTTGAATACACGCTAGCGGCCGACATGGATCATGCTATTGCTAAAGCGTATGGCATCGAATCTGAGGGTGGCGATTCTTACTACCCAGCGGGTGTTGCGATGCGTGCTTCTTTCGTTATCGATCAAAAAGGTATCGTTCGTTCACAAGTCGTGAACGACGAGCCTATTGGTCGTAATATGGATGAGTTGGTTCGTGTTGTAGACGCGCTTCAGTTCTTCGAAGAAAATGGCCAAGTTTGCCCTGCAGGTTGGAACAAAGGTGACAAAGGTATGAACACTTCACCTGAAGGTGTTGCATCTTACCTTGCTGAAAATTCTAAATCTCTATAAGGCTCACTTTTACAGTAAGTAAAAGTTGTCATAAATAGTTGATAAAAGCGTTCATTATGAAAAGTAATGAACGCTTTTTTATTGTCTTCATTGTGGTGTTTCGAACTTTCGTTTTACCCTTCGTAAAGCTCTAGAGGTAAGCCATCTGGGTCGGCAAAAAAGGTAAAGCGTTTTCCTGTCAAATCATCCAGCCTAACGTCCTCTGTGATGATGCCATGCTGATTTAAGTGTTGGATGCATGAATCTAGATCCTGTACCGCAAACGCCAAGTGTCTTAGTCCTTGCGCTTCTGGGTGCGAAGGTCTTGCTGGCGGTGATGGAAAAGAGAAAAGTTCTATCTGTTGGTGCTCATTGATAGCAAGATCTAATTTATAAGACTGGCGTGCTTCTCGGTAGGTTTCTTCAAGGATCTTGAACCCAAGAATTTCATTGTAGAAGCGTTTTGAGACGTCATAGTCAGAGCAAATAATGGCAACATGATGGACATGAGAAACGGTAAACATAATCCTACTTTTTATTGTTTAGTTTGTGCTTTTAGCTCATTGGCTACATCGATGACTTGTCGTCTAAACCAAATGTGGCTCGCGTCGTGATGCAGTAAAGGGCTCCAAATCATTTTCAACTCAATTTTTGGAATATTGAACGGAGGATCGAGAATAACCAAATCTGGGTTCTTCTTATTGATCATTGCGACCTTTTTAGGCAAGGTGGCGATAAGATCCTGCTCCAGGGCCAGATGCATCGCGGTGTGGTAACTTCTCGTGAACACCCGAATGCTGCGTTTACGGTCAAGCGCTTGCAGCGCTTCATCCACCCAGCCGAGTTTTTGTACATCGGTAGGGTCCATGCCGACACCGACACCGAAGCCTGTTTTACTCACCCAAATATGTTGAGCCTGAAGGTAGGCATCAATATCAAAATGGTCTTTTATCGGATTTTTTGAACTCATCATGCAGACAAAGGTATCGAACCACACACTTTTTTGATGAAACGATTGAGGTAATTCTTCAAAGCGGTTGATGGCCATATCAATTCTGCCTGCTTCAACATCATGAAAAGTCACATCGCTTGGTGTCATGATATCCAGCGTAATGCCAGGCGCGTGTTCACGCAGACGATTCAGTAACCGAGGAATAACGGTTGAGGTCGCGTAATCACTGGCCATGATTCTAAATACACGCGTACTGGTACCTTCGTTGAAATCTGCTTCTGGTTGTAGCGCTTCTTCTAACTCAAGCAAGACTTTACGAACAATTGGCTGAAGACGAAGGGCTTTCTCTGTCGGCTTCATACCTTCGCTGGTTCGAACAAGCAGAGGATCACTTAGTAAATCACGCAACCTTTTCAAGCCATTGCTCATGGCTGGCTGAGTGATATTAAGTTTACTCGCAGAACGAGTGACGTTGCATTCTCTTAATAACACATCAAGATAAATAAGAAGATTAAGGT
>CAXBGJ010000077.1:0-13473 GCA_963975045.1 uncultured Marinomonas sp.
ACCAAAAACAACCCCATCCTCCGCCTTCCCCTTGGAAGACAAAAGGGGAAGGGACTAAGCCCACGCTCAGCAGAGCGGAATAAAGGTCGGGAATATAAAGCGTTTAAATGGAACCAAAAACAACCCCATCCTCCGCCTTCCCCTTGGAAGACAAAAGGGGAAGGGACAAAGCCCTTGTTACATGGGTTCGAACACGGAGCCTAAGCTCGGTACAAACAATTTATTGTACATGCGGCTGGCGTAGTCGTCGGTCATGGACGCCATGTAGTCACAGATGATACGCAATCCATTTTCACCTTGTTCTTGGTTTTTTCGCCATTCGGTGGCGATTTCCCTTGGTAGTAATCGATTAGGGTCGGCGGTGTAGGCTTCGAACATTTCTAATAACATTTGCTGGCCTTTGTAGACGAGCATTTGTACTTCTGGGCGTTGAATGATGTGTTGCATTTCGAACTGTTTTAACAAGTTTAATGCTTGTCGTTGGCCTTCTGGCAATCCGACTTGGAAGCGCAACAGAGGATGTTCGAATCTTGTGTTTTCAACCACTTTGCATGAGGTGATAAACCAGCTGACTAAGCTGCCAATGGCTTCTTTACGTAGGTGGCTTTGTCGGCTAAAAAGTTGCGTGCGAATGCTGTTGAGGTTTTCCGCCAAGTAGGGTGAAGCCAGTGCGGCGAGTTTAGGTTCTAGGTGTTCCAGCCAGGTGTCTTTAGTGACCATGCCTAAGACGATGGCGTCTTCTAAATCGTGTACACCGTAAGCAATGTCGTCAGCTAGGTCCATGATGCTGGTGTCGAAGCTGGCGTGTGTGGCTTTAGCATGACCATCTGGGTGTTTGCGTTGTACTGTTTGCAGTAAGGTTCGATCAGCTTCACTGAAGGGTTCAAGTATCCAATCTAAAAGGTCTTGTTCTTCTTGATACACGCATTTTGGTGGTGACCAATTGGAGGCTTTGAATTGGCGGAAGCTGGCAGGCTTCTCTGGGTATTTTCCCACCACATTAGCGTGTAAAACCGGATATTTTAAAACCCCTAATAAGGTTCGACGAGTCACGTCCATGCCGTAAGTTGGCGAGTAGGAGCCTCGCTTGCCGAGGATGCGTAAAGATTGCGCGTTACCTTCAAAACCACCGTTAGATTGCATCATGTAGTTCAAAGCGACTTCGCCACCGTGGCCGAAGGGTGGATGACCAATGTCGTGGCTTAGGCAGATGGTTTCAATTAAGGCGTCGTCGGCTAACCATGTTTGGAAGTTGGCCTCTTGCGGGGAGCTGTGTTTGAGTTGATGCACGATGCCATTGCCAATTTGAGCCACTTCTAAAGAATGGGTTAAACGTGTGCGGCTATAGTCATTTTGTCGGATGGCGAGAATTTGAGTTTTGGACTGTAAGCGACGAAAGGCCGCGCTGTGTATTATGCGGGCACGGTCACGCTGATAGGGTGTACGGTAGTCGTTTTCTCGGGGTTCTTGATGACCGGATTGTCTTTCGTGCCAAGCCAACATTTCATCTTGTGCGTTTGCCATGTTTGTAATCCACTAGTGTCAATAATTACCAATCTTTCATGAAAACACGATATAGGTCAATGTTCGTAAAAAGAGCCTTGGGCATAATGTAATCTATTATAAGGAATCTTTATGTTTAATACTCAGCATCTCACGACATTTAAAGCCTTGGCTGAAAAAGGAAGTTTTACTCAAACGGCAAAGCAGTTAGGGCTAACGCAACCTGCAGTGAGTCAACACATTCAAAAGTTAGAGCGAGGGTTAGGTGAACCATTACTGATTCGTCATGGTCGTACGACCGAGGTGACGGAAGCGGGGAAGGTGTTGCTTCAACATATAAAAGAATTGGAAGCATGTTATGACGATTTTAAAAAATCATGGCAAATATACGTGGAGACGACGTCTAGTTACAAGGCGGGTCGAAAGAAAAATGGCTGATACTATCAGCCATTTTTTGTTAGTAAATACGTATTTATTGTTGAGTCGTCGGTATTAAATTGCCAATGTGCAAACCACACTCTTTGTTTTCAGACTCTTCCCACCACCAACGACCTTCACGTTCATGCTGATTTGGTAAGATAGCTCGAGTACAAGGTTCACAACCTATGCTGGTAAACCCTTTTAGGTGCAACTCATTGTATGGTACATCGAACATTTTAATGTAGTTCCAAACGTCTTCTGAAGACCAGTTAGCCAAAGGGTTGAACTTAAATAGGTCTTTTTCGTCGGTACTGAACGCGCTGTCTTTTTCGGCAAATGCCAATACATTACGCGTACCAGGACTTTGGTCTTTTCGTTGACCTGTAATCCAGGCATCAAGTGTTGCCAGTTTGCGTTTGAGTGGCTGTACTTTTCGAATACCACAGCATTCTTTATGACCATCTTCAAAAAAGCTAAATAAGCCTTTTTCGTGGGTGAAGTTTTCAAGGGCTTCACGATCAGGAGAAAGAATGTCGATTTTTATTTTGTAGTGGGTTCGGATTTGCTCGATAAACCGGTAGGTTTCAGCGTGCAAACGGCCAGTATCAAGAGAGAACACATGTACGTTTTTGTTGGCTTTGATCGCCATATCGATCAATACGACGTCTTCTGCGCCGCTGAAAGAAATAGCAAGATTGTCGAACTCTTTCATCGCGTTGTGGATGATTTTCTGTGCTTCGTCTTCTTTGTTATTGGCAATAAAAGACGCTAAATCAAATGCAGACATAGGATTGTGAACCCTGTTCTAAGTTACGTTGCCTGTACCATATCAAGTTGCGGCCATGAAAGAAAAGACGAAAGAACGCTAACCTTATAATGCTTAAGGTTGGTGCTTAGCGGATATGTCTCGCTAGGGTTTGATAGAGTCCAAATAAAATGCCCGCGGTTACACCCCAAATGCGAATTTCCTGATATTCAATTTCGAAGTAACCATGAGAATTGGTGTCGAGTTTTTTCGTTTTAAAACGATAGTTCTCGGGAGTGAGTAAATGGCGTAATGGTACCCAGTGGACAGATTTTACCTCTTCTTCACAAAGACTTAATTCACTTTTCCGAGTCATTTCAGCCACGATAGGCTTGATGCAATAACCGGAGAGGGTGCAATACTCGCCCAGTTCACCGAGTAAATCGAAACAGTCAGGCGCTAGGCCAACTTCTTCTAAGGTTTCACGCAATGCGGTGTATTGGATGCTTGCGTCTTCTGGATCATGCTTGCCCCCAGGAAAAGCAATTTGACCTGGGTGATTACGCATGTGCAGTGCGCGTTTAGTAAGGAGTACGAAAAGTTCTCCACTTTCAGGCTCTCGCCAAATAGGAATTAAGACAGCAGCAGAGCGATATTTTAGGTCATAACCGCTGGGAAACATTTTTTCGTCTGGGTTATGAATTTGTTGTGCGTAAGGATCTTTGTCTAATGCTGCGCGGATATCGTCCAAGCTCAAATCAATTGGAGGAGCACTTAAAAACTGCTCTATGTCAGACATTATACGGCCTATTTCAAAAAGTCTTGTTCTAGAGTATGGGTTAATTTACCTACTTTGGTAAAGGTTTCTTGATATTCTTCTTGGCATTTCGAGTCGGCGACCAATCCACCACCCGCCCAGCAATGTAGGTTGCCGTGATCCGCAACTAGGGTTCGTATGGTGATACTGGAATCCATTTGTCCGTTTGCACTGAAATACGCAATCGAGCCACAGTAGGCTGAGCGTTCATGAGGTTCTAGCTCATCAATGATCTCCATAGATCGAATCTTAGGCGCACCCGTGATGGAGCCGCCGGGGAAGCTTTGATGAAAGACTCGAATAGCTTGGTCTGTTTGATCGATTCGGCCTTCTACCGTCGACACAAGATGATGCACATTAGCGTAGGTTTCTAAGGCAAACAGCGCAGGGACTTTAATACTGCCCGTCAAACAAGTGCGACCTAGATCATTGCGCAGTAAATCAACAATCATAAGATTTTCTGCGCGGTCTTTGGCGGAAGACAATAGCCAGTTGGCGTTGGCTTGGTCTTCTTCTGGTGTTGCGCCGCGAGCGACGGTACCTTTTATCGGCTTGGATTCTATTCGACCTTGATCACACAGTAGAAAGCGCTCTGGCGAGTGACTTAACAGGCTTTGCTGTGGTGAAATTTCCATATACGCCGAAAACGGCGTAGGGCAAACTTCTCTTAATGCATGATAAGCCGTGAAGGTATCGCCCTGATACTGACTTGAAAAGCGTTGTGCGAGATTTACCTGATAACAATCCCCAGATTGGATGTAGTCTTGCACGGCAGAGAATTTCTGGGCGTACTCGGCTTTTGTCATGTTCGAGGTGAAAGGGGCTTTCAAAGAAAATGGGTTGGTGTGGCTGAGTTCATGCTTTACCAATACATCGTCGCAAGCACTAGTGAAGCGGTTAATGAGGTCGGCCGCGTCTTCTTGAGTACACCAAGGAGCCATAATGAGCTGAGTCGTTTTTTCTTTATGGGAAGTGATAACGGCCCAAGCGTAAAGCCCGACGCTTAATGTATCTAATGGAATGTCGTGTTTGACGGTATCCGGTAATTGCTCAACAAAATGGCCGCTTTCATAGCCATAATATCCCAGTAAGCCACCGATAAAAGGTAGGTCTTTTGGTGCGGCTTTCGCCCAAGGTTCTTGGCAGATGAGCGTCATTAGTTCATTTAACAGCGTCATCGGATTGCTTGTATTGTTTAACGCGTAAAGTGGTGTCGTATACCAAGTGATCGGCTGGCTGTTGTGCGCTGGATGAATGCGCGCCAGTGGATTAGCCACTAGTATGTCGTAGTTCGTATCTGGAAAATGTTCGTGATTACTGTCAAGTAAGGCTGGGTAAGGCAAGTCTCGTACGGCAGAAAAGAAAGACAACAAAGACGCTTGATAAGGGAGGTTTACCCGTGTAATTTCTGACATTTTTTATCAATACCTAGTAATATGCATTCATGCTTCTTAGAGCAAACATTGTATTCTTTTACTAAGATTCCTCACAGGTTAATTACAAGTGTCTGACGTTTTTTTTCTTTCTTTACCTAATGCGGACATTGCGTACCGTCTTTACGAAAATCCCGCAGCAGAAACCGACCGAGCTTGTCTGCTGCTACATGGTGCCGGTGTGGCAGGGGAGATTACCTATTCCCCTATGTTGCCGTACTTTACTCAATGGCGTTGGATGCTAGTGCCCGATTTAAAAGGCATGGGCGAGTCTTTTCATCAACATGGTGATGAAGGTGCGGTGTCGATTGCTGAGTTAACCGATGAAATCGAAGCGCTGTTGGCGCATGTGAAATGGGATGATTTTGATCTTGTGGCTTATTCATTAGGTGGTTTGGTTGCGCTCAACCTGAACTATCAGCGCAGTTTGCAAGGGAAGACGAAAGTGAAAATGGCTTTGTTAGAGCCTGCGTCGTTGGATCGAGAAGACTTATCTACCTTGATGGATGTGCGTCAGAAATACCGCCATGCGTCCAAATTGATTCATGACACCGGGGATGTAGAACTTGGTGTGGCGTCGTTTATGGATGGCGTGTCACCGAATCGTCGCAAGCATCCGGTGGCAGAAGCAACCACACAATCTCGGCTTGCTCATCGGCCGTTTGGTTTTGCTTATGCATTAGATGCGGTGACAGATTATGTCGAGGTGATGGCAAATGAACCCGCGTTAAGGCGAGCCATAATAAACGCGTCGGAACAGGTTTTTTTGTTTTCTGGAGAATTAAGCCATGAGGCATTGAGGCAGCATTATGAGCTATTGAGCTTACACAATGACGCTTGGCAACACAAAACCATGAGTGCATGTGATCACTCTTTGCCTTTTCAAAAACCAAGGCAAATCGCCAATCATATTAACAAATGGTTTTCGCTGATTTAAGTGTCACTAATATCTGATGTGATCAGATAGAATAAATGAAAAGAGCAGGACGCTCTTTCTAATCACTACGTAAAACAAGGAGGTTTTCTATGAGCCATCAACACGGCTTTTCTTTGCTAGAGCTGTTATGTGTTTTAGCCATACTGAGCATTTTAGCCTATGCCGGTTCCGCACAATTTCTGAGCCTTAGTCAAAATACCCAAGATAAAAACACCCTAAAATCTGAGATGAAGCGTTTATCGGATGCGCTAACGCAGGCTCGTCAATTGGCCGTGGTTAGCGGTCAGGCCAGTTTTTTGTGTGGCGGTATACGTTGTGGCGGTGATTGGTCTTCGGGTTTTCGATTATATCAAATTGATGATGTTAGCGGTGTAGAAAAAGAGTATCAACAGATCGCCTTTAATGTCTTGTTGCAGCTATCGTGGCGCGGTTTTCCCACGCAAAAAAAACAAATAGAATTTCAATCCAACGGTTTGTCTGGTTTCCAAAATGGTACCTTCGAATTTTGCTTAGGTGCTTGGTACGCGGATTTGATATTAAATCAAAGTGGGCGTTTTTATACCTCTGACCCGCAAGAAAAAAGCGGGGAGGCATGCTGATGAAAAAATCATTTCCCATCCGTCTTTTATCAAAAACGAGTCAGCAAGGTTGGATCATGCTTGAAGTCGTGCTTTGTCTGGCGTTGCTTTCTGTCGTCTTGCATCTAGCGCAGCGTCAGAATGAAGCGCATTGGCGCTCCATACAGCAGTTGGAAGAACAACGAAAAAGCCATGAAAACCAGCAAAAACAAACCGCAATGAAAACCTTAACGGGCTCAGCTGCTTGGCTAAATAATCAAGAAGATTTATTTAATCAAGCGTATCCAAATTGCCAAAAATGTAGCGAAAACCAATTAAAACGCTGGTTTTATGCTTCGCAGCATGGTGTTTCTAATACCAATGTGGAGGGCGAATAATGTCTCTCCGTACGCAAATGAAAGGCAGTCTATTGATTGAAATGCTGGTGGTTTGTGCCTTGATTTCGATATTTTTGCCCTTTCTGGTGAGTGCTCTTGCTCGCTTGCAGGAACGATATCTTCTCGCGCAAACGTATCAAGACCAACACGAGATCAAAGCCGCCATCGATGCTCATTTTCAAGCGCAATGGGTGCGTTTAGTTCCGGCAAATTGTGCGATCGACGAGTCGTTGTTTTTAACCATTCAATCGGGCGAGTTTCCTCCTGTCCGACTTGCTTCTCGCAAGGTGTCTAGCAACTCTGATTGGATAAAAGGAACCGACTATGGACTGTGTCGAGGTGCTGTAACGGTATCCAGTAACCCATTTGAGACAAACTTGTCATGTCATTGGAAAGTGGGAGATCGAACGAATTTTTCGAGTTGTGAATCGTCTTTTCCAGGGCAGGTTGTCTCGGTGTCTAATCACCAAAGTAAAATTGAGCTAACGGACGACTTAGCGATTGGGCAATCTGGGGTGATAGAGAGCCAAGATGGCTTTTATTGGTACTTATCACCTGGAAAAGAAGGGTATGCGTTTTGGCGAACCCCAGAGGAGAGCGGTAATTCATTGGAATTGCTAAACGGGATCGAGCGATTGTCTGTTTTCCCCTTATTGGATGGGGATGGCAATGGTTTGGTGGATTCGTTAGATACGCGATATGGACCATTTGCTTTGAAAAAGCTTCGCGGGCTGTGGGTGGAATATCAGTATCGGTTGAGCAATTGTCAATCTGACCAACAGGCGTCGTTAACTCAGGAATATCATTCTATGAGAGGAGACGATTGGCACTATTTACCACCTTGTCAGGGCGTTGGTAATCAAATTATCGTGTTAAAAGAGATGCAATGACCATGATGCCTTATTTGATAGGCTCTCAGCGTGGCTGGGTGTCGTTACCGATTATTGCGTTATTATTGGCTATTTCTACTTTGTCGATGCAATATCAACAAAGGTTGCAAGCGTCTTATTTGTGGCGAGGGCAGTTGAATGATATTGAAATCGAACAGCAAATTTGGAAGGCTTTTAAGCAAGATTTTATGGTGTCGCCTAGTTTGTCATCGGCGACTTTAAGCGAATGCGTGGGGTTTTGTGAGTTAGGTCGGCATTCTCAAGAAAAAATATGGCAAAAAAATACACAACGTATGCATTACCAATGGGCGCGATATGAGTCACCAGCGAATGAATCTGGTAATGTAATCGCTTCTTACCGACTTTGCGCCAGCCAAAACCAGCAACAATATCGATGCTGGTGGTGGCGAGATGGCGCATGGTTTTCAGGCGGTTGGGTTAGTGCTTTAGATTGAATGTCTTCAAATGTTCCGCACTGCAAAATGCGCGAGCATCTTGGTCATGAATAGCATGGGAGCGAGGCGTAAAAGTTTGGCATTCTTCGCAACGAACCATGCTTTCTTGAGACTCATCCTTTTTAGAGGATTCCTGTGTTTTTGCTTTCGTTGGCGATTGACTGCCTTTAAAAGCGACAAATCGGCGATACAACCACCAACCAATAAAGAAAATTGCAACAAAAACGATCAAACGGACGATCATATACTTTACCTAGCTTGGGTTATTCCAGACAATAACGGGCATATTCTAACAGAGTTCACGAGATAGCAACTGTATGACATTACGAATTGCAATGGCCCAGCTGGATATGCTGGTCGGCGACATCACAAAAAACACCCAATCTGTTATAGATGCGGCGTGTAAAGCCAGAGATGAAGAGCGCGCCGATGTGGTGGTTTTTCCTGAATTAACCTTAACGGGCTATCCACCAGAAGATTTATTATTACGTTCCAGTTTGGATCTGCGCATCGAATCCGCGTTGGCTAAAATCTTGTTAGAAGTTCGTGATATACACGTGGTGGTTGGTTATCCACGTCGTATCGATGGCGAACTTTTTAACTGCGCTGGCGTGATTTACCAAGGCAAAATGTTAGTTGAATACGCAAAACAGAAGCTGCCTAACTTCCTTGTGTTTGATGATAAACGTTATTTCAGCGAAGGCCTCGATGCGGGCATTGTTGACATCAAAGGTGTGAAAGTGGGTTTGAGTATCTGTGAAGATATTTGGCATCCAGAGCCTGTAGCACAAGCGAAAGCCGCCGGTGCGGAATTGATTCTGAATCTAAATGCTTCGCCTTATCATATTGAAAAAATGGGTGAACGTGAAACCTTGCTTCATAAACGAGCGACTGAAGTCAGCTTGCCGATTGTCTATGTGAACTACATGGGTGCGCAAGACGAACTGGTTTATGAAGGCGGTTCCTTTGCGGTAAACGCCAAAGGTGAAAAAATCATGCAGGCGCCTTGGTTTGAAGCGGGTTTATATTGTCTTGATGTGATAGTGGATGACAGTCAACCAAACAAAGTCGAACCCGTTGCCGGTATCATTGCTCCTGCGTTAGACGTGGAAGCTAGCGTCTATCAAGCGATGGTGCTTGGGTTGCGTGATTACATCGAAAAGAATCGTTTCAAAGGCATTGTGTTGGGTTTGAGTGGCGGTATTGATTCTGCGTTATCGCTTGCTGTTGCAGTGGATGCGATCGGTGCAGATCGCGTTCAAGCAGTGATGATGCCTTACACTTATACCTCTTCTATTAGCTTGCATGATGCAGAAGAAGAGGCGAATTTATTGGGCGTGAAATACAGCGTTTTACCGATTGAGTCCATGGTATCGGCGTTTACCGACGTACTTATTCCGGAGTTTGAAGGCTACGCAAAAGACACCACGGAAGAAAACCTACAAGCACGTACTCGCGGTGTCGTTCTGATGGCCATTTCTAATAAGAAAGGCTTGATGGTGCTGACTACCGGCAATAAAAGCGAAATGGCTGTGGGTTATGCCACCCTTTATGGGGACATGGTCGGCGGTTATTCCGTGTTAAAAGACGTGTTTAAAACGTTGGTTTTCAAACTTTGCCGTTACCGAAATACTTTGGGATACGTGATTCCTGAACGGGTTATTACGCGTCCACCGTCTGCGGAATTGGCTCCGGATCAAAAAGACGAAGATTCTTTGCCAAGTTATGACATTCTAGATGACATCTTACGCATGTACATCGAAGAAGATCAAAGTGCCGAAGCCATTCTTGCTACCAAGAAATTCGACAGAGAAACGGTTTATCGAGTACTGCGCCTTGTTGACGTCAATGAATACAAACGTCGTCAATCACCGACTGGTGTGCGTATTACCGCTCGTGGATTTGGTCGAGATCGCCGTTATCCGATCACTAACGGCTGGCACATCGGCGAGTAGATCGCTTTTGAAAAAGCGTTCAAAACCTGTTCTTTTCTCGCTCTGCTGAGCGGGACTAAGTGTCTTCCCCTTTTGTCTTCCAAGGGGAAGGCGGAGAATGGGGCATTTTTTTGTAGTTTTTAAAGTGTATTTGTTACTTCTCAATCTCGTTGAACTGTCGGTTTTTTCCACTCTGCTGAGCGTGTAACTTTTATCCTCTGTTTAATTCAGATAAAGTATAAAAGTAACCAAAAGATCTCTTTAAGATCTGATTTCTGGCAAAAAAGCTTTCTGCCACTGCGCTGTGATGACTCATTTTACTGAGCTGTTATTTATGCTAGCTGGTATAACATTCGCCGTGCAATTTTCTAAACAGCTGTGCAAGTTCTTCTCTTAAATTATCCTCTTCTATAAATAATCTTTGAAGCTCTTTTATTTCATCTTCAGGGCGAGCTATGACACTAACGCCAGGTGTAGTTCCTTCAATTTTAATACTATCACGATAGCTAGATGGCTTTGACCAACCAATTCCTTTTTCAAAATCAAACGATATTGAATACTCCTTCCCATTAGAACTGTATATGGTAGAGCCTAACAGGCATCGATTACCATACCCATACAACCCTCTTAAGCCTACAACAGCAACATCGATAATTTCCTCGTCTAGTTGGATTTTTGTTATTCTAGACATAATGTTATTAAAAACAAGTTCATTATATTCATCAATAAGCGTGCTATTCTTATCCACAAGCTTGTTATGTTTACCTACAATATTGTTATATTTATCCTTTAAATCGTTATACTCATCCACTAAATCGTTATAATCATCCTTTAAATCGTTATACTCATCCACTAAATAATTGTATTCATAATTAGAGACTTCTGAAGAGGCGTTGAACGATAGCATCATTAAAGTTATTAGAATAAGTTGTCTCATTATTGATCCTGTTATTGATTTAATAAAGTAAAAACTGGTGGGTTGAAAACTCTATTTATATTTTAAAATCTGCTGATAAAGTGATTAAATTTACCTAAAAAATAACTTCACGCAGTGGCGCTAATGGATAATATATTATCCAAAATCGATGATAAAATTCAACGTAAGCTCAGTATAGTATAAATACATGCTAAAACTTTTCCTAATCAAAGTATAATCCTTGATGACATCTTACCCATGTATATCGAAGAAGATTTAAGTGCAGAAGCCATTCTTGCTACCAAGAAATTCTACCGAGAAACTGTTTATCGAGTACTTCGCCTTGTTGACGTCAATGAATATAAACGTCGTCAATCACCGACTGGTGTGCGTATTACCGCTCGTGGGTTTGGTCGAAATCGCCGTTATCCGATCACTAACGGCTGGCACATCGGCGAGTAGTTGAGTCCTTTGTTGCTCATCCTGGTTATTTTTTCAAAGGACTGGGATGAATCTATTGTTGAGATACCCTTTCTAAAATGATCTTGGTCATGTTTATGATTCGAGTCAGCCAAGTTTCTAGTCACTAAAATTTTCACCCTGTGTTTTTTATTATCAAGCACCAAGCACTTCGTCAATAGGCATGATAAATGCAATGAGTTGATAAGGTTTTAAATAAATATGAGCAATAGCTGCTATGGTGAATGATAAACAAGGTTAATTAATTTTATGTGGAGGTAAGACTTATGTGGTTAAAGGCTTCTTGTATGCTTGAGTTTTATACTTCCGTACCAACGCCGTTTATCTTGATGTTGCGACCTCGTAGTGGTGAGCAGCAGTGGATCTCACGCGAAGATTATGTATTGTCGCCGAGCGTACCAGCGGTTGAATTTACGGATTCTTTTGGAAATTTGTGCCAGCGGTTGGTCGCGCCAATAGGAGACTTTTCGTTACGCACGTTGGTCTATGTTGAAACGGCAGACTATTCAGATATAGACCCAGGTGCTCCATTTATTGAGGTACCGCAATTACCCGGCGATACCTTGCCATTTTTACTTCCTAGTCGTTACTGCGATTCAGATCGCTTTACTGAGATGGCGGCGTCAATAGCGAAAGGGTATGCGCCGGGTTACGACCAATGTTCGGCGATTGTTGATTATATTCGGCGAACGATAGAATACACGCCAGGCCACGGGCAGGAGACCATCAGTGCTTCCGAAGTCAATCAGCAAGGCTATGGCGTATGCCGAGACATGGCTCATTTAGGCATTGCTTGTTGTCGTGCGCTTTGCATACCCGCGCGCATGGTGGTGGGCTATCTTGAAGGACTTTACCCAATGGATCTGCATGCTTGGTTTGAGGCCTACGTTGGAAATCGCTGGTATACCTTCGATCCCACTCAAACGGATCTAAAAGGTGGTCGTGTTGCGATTGCCTTTGGGCGTGATGCGACCGATGTTGCTATTTATACCCAGTTTGGTGCACCGGTTGAGCTGTTGAGCATGGATGTACAAGTTGAACAGGTACCAAAACCGAATAATTAAAGGGGTCAGAACCCTTTAAAAATACCCATACGGTGATATTTATAGTTATAGGAGTTAGAGGGTTCTGACCCCTTTAACTCTTTAACTACCGCTGCCCAACCGCTATTATCCAACCCATCCAAATTACACGTAGTGTCCCTAATTTATGCGTTTGTTAAAGTCGTCTGTTCATCCAAGTATCGAGTCTCTCGATCAATCTTCTTTTTTACGTCTTGCTGCCCGTGGGATTATTTTAAAAGGGGATGAGGTTTTGATGTTGTATACGCAGCGTTACGACGATTACACCTTGCCAGGTGGTGGCATTGATGAAGGTGAGAATCAAGTTGAAGGGTTGATCCGTGAGTTAACAGAAGAAACAGGTGCGCAGAATATTCGCAATGTTGAAGCGTTCGGTTTGTATGAAGAGTTTCGACCTTGGTACAAGGAGGGTTTCGATGTCATGCAGATGAAGTCTTACTGTTACACCTGTGAGATTGATGAAGAATTAGGTGAGACGAATCTTGAAGATTATGAAGTCAAAAACGGTATGAAAGCCGTGTGGATCAATGTCCACGATGCGATTAAGCATAATCTAGAAACGATCAAGAACAGTGATAAAAAAGGCATGTCGATCGATCGAGAAACCTTTTTGTTATTATTGATTAGAGATGAGCTATTAGCCGTATCAATGTAACGTAACTATATTTCAATACAAAGAAGAGGCCACTTCAGCGCGGCCTCTTTTTTTATCTCTTCATTTGTTCTTTACTGTGCCGTTGTTCATCGTTTTTTAAGCGATTCCTAACACTTTTTTACGCTGCTGCGCCCAAGTATGGATTAGGTGATCCGCTGCCAGGCCAATAAAGGCTACACATAAGCCAAGCACAATGCCTTGCCCCATTCCATTGGCTTGCGACAAAGATTGCATGATGAGCTGACCTAGGT
>CAXBGJ010000078.1:0-13427 GCA_963975045.1 uncultured Marinomonas sp.
CGTTTAAACCATCGCCAGACGAAGAGTACTTTGATGAGTGCTGCGGCGACGTAGGTCATGGCGCAGGCGGTTAGTATTTTCTTCACTTTGGGTAAGTCTTCCTGCGGTATGTAGTTGCCTTCTCTCAAAATCGGTAGTGCTTTGTTAAAGCTGGCATCCCATTCTTCAGGCAATATCGCCAGTTGCACGATAACGGCTAACAAGCCCGACAAGCCAACGACCACGGCGTGCAACGCAACGGCATAGGGTAAATGTAATAACATGGAGATGGCTGGCCAGCCGACCAACAAACCTGCTGTAATCTTTCGTGCGGCATGGGCAAACGGCAAATAGCGGGAGCTTAAATGCGATATTTTTTGTTTCTTCTCATGAGCAATCGCATGTCCTACTTCATGAGCAGCCACTGCGACGGCAGTTAAAGAGCGACCATTAAACACACTCGGACTAAGACGAACCACGTGTTGTCCATAGTCAAAATGATCTTGTCCTTCTTGTGTCGTTTCCACCTTTACGTCGTTCAGTTCGAAGCGTTTCAGCAAATGCGTTGCCAGCTCACCGCCCGTTCCCGGTAAATCCTTGCGCTCCGTCGCATAGCGTTTCAGCGTAAACTTTACCCAAGCGCTTGGCCCAACGATCAACACAACGGCGATCAAAATAACGATAATCCACAACATATTTTGTTTTACCATGCACTTAATTAATAAAAAAACCGCTTCGACTTTGACCCTTTTCAGCCTCTTCACATACACTGTAAATACTACTTACAGAATAAGAGTCAGATATGAAAAACCCTTTAGTTGGACCGATTTTAGTAATCTTAAAAACTCACCCTAACGGTATGAGTGAATTTGATATTCTTAAAGCGCTAAAAGAACGGCTTCCAGAGTTTAGTCAACTTGCAGATGACAACAACTTACTTCTGTTTCGTCAGCACTTTCTCATCATGAATGCTTTGTATCAACTCCAAAGTAGTCTTTGGCAAGAAGATAATCTAACGCTTCATATCAGTGCCATGCGCATTCACTTAATCAGTGCCACGCAAATAAACCGATCAGGCAGCACCACATTGAGCGATAGCGTAGACGCAAAATTGGCCGCTTACTACCTAGATTGGGCAGAATACGAAAAAACAGGGATAGACGAGGTATCTCACTTGCTGAATAGTTTTTATAAAGGCATCAGCTTAAGCGGTGATCGAGAATCAGCACTCAAAACACTGCAAATACAAAACACTAACCCAACGAAAACCGTCATCAAACAGCAATATCGTAAATTGGTACAGCAACATCACCCGGATCGAGGTGGAGACCAAGATCTGTTCATCGACTTGCGACAGGCCTACGAATATCTCATGTTTTAAACGTCGACACACGTTAGGGCGTAGAAGAAAGAGAAGTGTAAAACTCCCCGTTAAACATTGATTTAGCGCCTATAAATACTCAAGATGAACCTCGCTCTTCGCTTGTGGTCCAACCCTAAGTGGTTTCATTTTACTCATTTATTTTATAGACATAGGGCTTATGACTTTTTCTTCTTTTTTTCAGCATGTTTTACCCCAAAAAAAGCACTATCACTCTCTGTTTCGCCCACTTTGTCTTGTTTCTTTTAGTTTACTGGCAAGTTGCAGTTTTAACGAAATCGATAGTTCCAACGACTTTCAAAATAATGGCCGAGACACCACGGCGCTAAAAAGGGATTCTTTGTATTTGAAAGAAAGTCTGCCGCCTGGCTTGCCGTATCCAGACGCCAGTTTCCAAGCGGGCCTGCAGCAACAAATCGCGTATTTGAATCGTCTATCCGAGAAGCCCTATTTACTTGAAAACACACAAACAAGTGTCACCGATTTAAAACGCGTTGCGACTGAAATTGACAACTGGTTACGCCATCCAGCTCAGCAGCCACAATTGATTGCTCATCAATTAGCAGGACAAGACAAAAGAGGCAATGTACAAATCACAGGCTACTACGTGCCCATTTTATCGGTTCGCCACTTACCAGATGAAGTGTATCGCTATCCGCTTTATCGTAAACCAACACAACGAAACGCGGCAGGTGGGTTTCCTTCTAGAGAAGAGATTGACTTCGAGAACGCACTCGCTGGACAACAGTTGGAAATTGCCTATACGGCCGATTTAGTCGACAATTTTTTCTTACATGTACAAGGTTCCGGCGTTGTTGAATACGAAAATGGCGAACAAAAACTCTTGTCTTGGGGTGGCGTAAACGGCCACGCTTATCGAAGTTTAGGCAAAGAACTCATAGAGAGAGGCGAGATAGACCGCGCCAATATTTCGGCTCAGAGCATTCGACAATGGTTAAGCGATCATCCAGAACGCAACCGTGAGATTCTGTCAACCAACCCAAGCTACTTATTCTTCAGTGAAGGCCCCCAAGCGCCCGTGGGTGCCGCCAATGTGCCATTAACCCCGTTATATTCCGCGGCGGTTGACCCTAGCGTTATCCCTCTTGGCTCAATCTTATTGGCTCAAGTGCCAAAGCTCGATGCTTATGGAAATCTAATGGGCCATGAGTTTCGTCTCTTACTTGCCCAAGACAAAGGCGGTGCAATTAAAGGAGCGGGACACATCGATTGGTATCAAGGTATAGGCGAGGAAGCGCATTTCCACGCAGGACAGCTCAAGCATTTTGGTAAAGTCTGGCTGTTACTTCCAAAAAATCCAACGCCTCAATCATTAATTGCTCTCTAATAAAAACGCCGCACCTTAATCATAAGGCGCGGCGTTATTTTTTCTCAAATCGTTTTTTTAAACAATCAACTACCGTAAGTCACTGAGTTTAAACGATACGGGGAGACTGATCCGCAACTCACTTTCTTCCATACCTTGAGTAAACTTAGGCAAAGGCGTTGAGCGCTTAATCATATCAAGAACGGCATTATCTAACCGTTTGTGACCAGAGCTTTTGCTAATTTGTACATCCGAAACAGAACCGTCTGCATGCGCTACAAAGGACAAAGACACAACACCTTCTTCATTACGACGACGCGATGCTCTTGGGTAACGCTTATTCTGTGCTAACACCGATTTTAGCTGAGAAAAATAGCTGGCTTTCGCGCCAGGATCACCACCGCTGCTGGCAGAATTAGCTCGACCTGTTGTTGCCTTTTGGTTCGCCATTGACGGCGGCGCCACTTTTTTAGGCTCAGCCTTAACGACAGGCTTTTCAACTTTTTTTGGTTCCGGTTTTTTCTCTGGCTTCGGTTCTGGCTCAGGCTTTTTCTCAGGTTTAGGCTCTGGTTTTGGTTTAGCCTCTGGTTTAAGCTCTGGTTTTTTTACTTCAATAGGAGATTTTTGTTTCACCACAACCGGTTCCGGTTCTGGGATTATTTCTGGTTCAGGTTCAATAATTGGCTCAGGCTCTACTATCGGTTCAGGTTCTACAACTGGTTCTGGCTCCACTTCCGGTTCAATTTCTTCTTGAACCTCTTCGATTGGATCCTCAACCACTTCTTCCACTTCTGTTGCCTCTTCTTGTACCGCCGTTGTTTGAGCGGCAACACCAAGGTCTCCCATCATACCAAGATCAAATTCAATACCTTGAGAGCCAGCCGCTTGGCTACCTTCTGTCGGATTGTAAAATACGGTGTAAAAAGCCCCAGCGTGAACCGAGACAGCCAAGCTACCCGCAATAATCCAATGTCGCGTGGAAATCATTCTTTTCCTCGCTCTAGCTGCGTTGCCAAACTGACTTTTGTGAGACCCGCTAAACGCACTTGATTAAACACAGGACGTAATTTTTCTAATGAAATCCCACCATCGGCTTTAATTTGCACCCAAAAGCCTTCTTTATTCGCCGTCGATATAAATTGAGTTTCTAGATAAGACTGTATCTCGTCTGTAGCGAACAATTGATCATCCACATACAGGCCTTCATCAACACCCACCACGATCACCACATTAGGGTCTGTCACGGAACGAGTGTCGTTAATAGAGTATGGTGGAATGACCGGAATAGGATCGGCTTTTCTGATTTGACCGGCCACCATGAAGAATACCAACATTAGAAAAACCACATTAATCAATGGCACCATGTTGTCATCGTTGCTGGCGGCTCTTGCGGCGTATTTTTCGCCTATTTTCATTTTGTCTCCGGCATAGTAAAAGCATTCGCAATCGACACGGTTTTTGCGCCATTCAGCTTTAAACGATCCGCCAGATGCATCAAGGTTTGCAGCGTCACCCCTTCTTCCGCTTTGATGATAAAAATACCCTCGCTATGATCAGCTATCAACACTTGAAAGCGTGCCTGATCGGCAAAACGAATCGCTTGATCATTCATCCAAACCTGATCATCATTTAGCTTCAATGTCAGAACCACATTGTCTTTCTCCTCAGTAGTAACATGAGGATCAGAGGCCACAGATAATGGTGTATCAACAATACGCCAAGGCACAAAACTGGAGGTCAACATAAAGAACAGCAATAAGATAAACACCACATCAATCAGCGGCGTTAAACTAATCGCATTCTTACGTTTGGGCTGAGAAAGGTTAAGCGGCATGCAGCATCTCTTTGGCGGCTTTTTCAACCAAGTGCTTTGTTTCTTTGCTGGTAAAAACCTGAGTCACCGCGTCATTCATATTGTGTGCGATGCGCTCCACTTTACGCTCTAACCAGCTGTGTAATGTCACCACAGGAATCGCCACGGCCAAACCAACTGCCGTTGTTAACAAGGCTTGCCAAATACCACCAGATAAAACCGACGGATCCACTTGATTGCCTGCGCCTTCCATTTGTTGGAACGCGGTGATCATACCCAATACCGTACCAAGCAAACCAAGTAGCGGGCTTAAGGTCGCGATAATTTCTAAAGGACGAAGGTAGGTGCGTAATTGATTCAATTGTTTCATCGCGCGGCGCTCTACTTCTTCACGAATCAAATCAACATTGAGATTGGCGCTTAGCAACGCTCGCATGGTGTACCCAACAAGGGCATCAATTGGGCGTTTTTCATCGAGTTTTTCAAGCGCCTTTTCACCGTTATCATGACGCCATTCATCCAATGCCAACTCTGAGGTTTTAAGACTTTCGGCGCGAAGGGATGAAAACTGCCATAGTTTCAACAGAACAATCGTCAGAGCAACGACAGAAAACACCATCAATATCCAAACAACAGGCCCACCGACCTGTAAAAAATCTATCATTTTCTGTTGTACTGAATCTTCCACGACGCTCTCCACTGAATAAAACCATTATTTAAATGGTAGTCATTCTCAACTATGTTTTCAATACATAATTACTCATGCAGAGATAAAGAAGATAAATATTGTTGATTTTGAAAAATCTTAGCATTTTATTACCTCGATATACTCAGTGCGTTATTGACGCCTAATCGTGTTATGTCGCATTACTCGCCACCCATAAAATACACTGTGTTAATGTGCTTTATGGTGTTGGGAATTCAAGCTGTAGCCATAGGCGACCGTTATCATATTTAGGCTGTACCTTGGCTTTGTGACAAACCATCAAGCAAAAAAAAAGGTAACTCAGACAAAGCTAAGTTACCTCAAAAAAACTGCCCCTCCTGGGAAGGGGTAGCCTACTTCTAAAAAATCAGTGCCCGAGTATTTGGTCTAAAAAGAGTTTTGCGCGTTCCGTTTTCGGTTTGACAAAGAACTCTTCAGGTGGCGACACTTCAATCACACTACCCGCTTCCATAAACGCGATACGATCCGCAAACTCTTTAGCAAAGCCCATTTCATGCGTAACACAAATCATCGTCATACCGTCTTTCGACAAGGAACGCATGATTTCCAACACTTCAGAGATCATTTCAGGGTCAAGAGCCGACGTTGGTTCATCAAACAACATAATATCAGGCGACATTGTTAAAGCCCTGGCAATGGCAACACGCTGCTGCTGCCCACCAGACAGTTGACCTGGGTATTTATGTTCTTGATCACCAATTTTCACTTTATTAAGCAAGTCTCGTGCAACCTCATTTGCTTGCGCTACCGACATACCAAGCACATGCCGTAAACCAAAAGTACAATTTTCAAGCACCGTCATGTGAGGAAAAAGGTTAAAATGTTGGAATACCATGCCCGTATGTCGACGAATTTTTTCAATGTCTTTTACGTTATCACTGATCGTAATATCGCAAATTTTGATGCTGCCTTCATCATGTTGCTCTAAATTATTAAGACAGCGAATTAACGTAGATTTACCGGAGCCTGATGGCCCACAAATCACAATCGTTTCGCCTTTTACCACCGTCAAATCGATATCGCGCAGTGCATGATATTTACCGTACCATTTATTGACTTGATCTAGTTTTACTACTGTTTGTTCAGACATAATGCATTCCAATTAATGTTTTGTGCGTTTAATACGTCGCTCTAGATACGCGCCGTACTGAGCAATCAAGAAACAGGCAATAAAGAAAAACGCTGAGATAATAATCGGACCTTCTGCATGAAGGCCCAGCCATTCTGCATTATGAAACGTCGCGTTAATCGCGCCCATCACTTCCAATAAACCTAGAATCATCACCAAGGTCGTTTCTTTAAATAAACCGATAAAATTGGTAATCAGTGCGGGGACCGAATTACGCAAAGCTTGTGGCATAACCACATACGCCATCGTTTTCCAGTAGCCACAGCCCATCGCATAAGATGCTTCTATTTGCCCTTTGGGTATTGCTTGGATTGCCCCACGAATGATTTCAGCTTTATAAACCGCAGAGACAAAAATCAATACGAATAAAACACGAAACAAAACATCAATAGAGACACCACCGGGTAAAAAAAGCTGTAAAACCAAAGACGCCATGAACAAGAAAGTAATCACTGGGATAGAACGAATAATTTCGATATAACCGGAGCAAGCCCAACGCAATATAGGCAATTGTGAACGTCGCCCTAACGCTAACAATATGGAAACAGGCAACGACAAACACATTGCGATAATACCCAAGAAAAAGGTCAGCGTTAGGCCGCCTAACGCACTGGTGGAAATATCCTCAAAGATGAAACCTCCTTTCAGTAACAACCAAAGCAACACGGGTAACACAAAGATATAAGCCACAACCCATTTTTGTGGAATACGCTGACTGAACAACAAAGGGAATGCAAAAAGCCCTAACGCAAATGCAGAGTTTACACGCCACTGCTCGGACTCAGGAAAAGGCCCGTAAATGTAATAATCCATGTATTGTCGAATTGGAATCCAACAAGCAGCGCCCGGCGAACAATCTGCACGACTCGTTCCTTCAAACGTGGCCGAAAAAAACAGCCAATCCAACGCTTTTGGCAATAACAAAACCAAGAGCGAAAAAAGGGCCAAGGTCACCACACAGTCCAACCATGAATTAAACAGGTTACGCTTTATCCACTCGACCACTCGTTTGGCGCTAAATGGAATAACCTTCTGTGATCTTGCCTCAATTGGCTTACCCGTAGGTATAAGATGAGTCATATTATCGCCCTTTCAGCTGCATGGCTTTATTGAAACGTCCCATAATGGCCGCGAGTATCAAATTTAAAATCCCGTAACTCACCATCACAATAACAATGCATTCAATTGCTTGACCGGTGATGTTTAAACTACTCCCCCCTATTGTGCCCATTATGTCCATAAAGCCCACGACGGAACCCAAAGCCGCTGCTTTTAATACGTTGATATAAACAGACGTCATTGGCGGAATAATCGAATGAAGGGCTTGCGGGATAATAACCTTATTCATCACCACTCCAGATTTAACACCAAGCGCTAAACCTGCTTCCATCTGCCCTGTTGAAACAGCCAGAATACTGCCACGAATTATCTCGGAACCGTGTGCGGCAGAGTAAGTACTTACCGCCACTATAAGCATCAGAAATTCAGGAGGAAGTGTCCAACCATGCTTAAAATTAAAACCCACTAATTTAGGCATGGTCATACTAAGAACCGGAGCAAAAATAACGCTGGCCAACATCACTAAAATAGCCGTCAACAACACCATAGAAAGGAAACGTCGTCTTGTTGTAGAGACTCTTTTTTTGACCAAAAAACACAGCGCAATCCAGAGTGAAATAAACACAATCGATGCCAATAATCCATAATTCCATTGAAGGCTGGGAATCGATAACCCACGATTTGAAAGAAACGAAACATCACTAAAGTTAAACGCTTGACGCACACTAGGAAGTGCCAGAGATAAGGTATACCAGACCGAAATATGCACAAGAATAGGCACATTTCGAACATACTCAACGAGGCAAAGGGAAACCTTAGACAACAAAAAGTTTTTGGATAAACGCATAATGGCCAGACACAAAGCCAAAACCGTAGTCAGCAGGATTGCAACAATGGCAAAAGCAACCGTGTTTACCATACCAGCGACCCACGCCATCAAATGAGTTGATGTTTTTGGATCGTAGTGGATCAAGCTATAACTAATGTCGTAACCGGCACGCTGAAAAAGGAAATCAAAGCCACTGGTCAAACCCGCATCACGCATGTTCGTGGCGGCGTTCAGTGCAAGATAGGTGATCCCAAAACAAATGACCGCGAAAAAAACAACCTGTATCAAAATGTCTCGAGCTTTTCGGTTATATAAAAAAGAACGCATAAACAACTGCCATTGATAGAACTTACAAATATTGATCACAATGAAAAGCCAGTTCATCGACAGATAAACTGGCTCACGTCATTATTAACGGAACGGATAGGCGTAGAGTAATCCACCGTTGGTATAAAGATTGTTTAAGCCGCGATCAAATTTAAGCGAGGAATCTTTACCTAGGTTACGATCAAAAATTTCGCCGTAGTTACCCACCGCTTTAATCGCGTTGTAAGCCCACTTGGCATCTAAACCAAAGTTTTTACCTAAGTTTCCTTCCGTGCCCAACAAACGCATCACGGCCGGTTTTGTACTGTTCAGTTTTTCATCTACATTGACTTGAGTAATGCCCATTTCTTCAGCTTCAATCAATGCCATTGCGGTCCAAGTCACCACTTGACGCCATTCATCATTGCCTTGCTTCACATAAGCACCAAGCGGTTCTTTTGAAATACGCTCAGGCAAAATAATATTAGCGGAAGGATCAGGCATGCCTTGACGGTTAGCAGCCAATGCGGAAGCATCATTGGTAACCGCATCACAACGATTCGCTAAGTAAGCGGCGGTAGATTCTGTGCTTCCTTCTACGATAAGTGCTTTGTAGCTTAAGCCGCGAGACTCAAAATAATCGTTAATGTTTTTCTCGCTTGTTGTGCCTGGATAAGTACAAATCGTCGCGCCGTCGAGCTCTTCAATCGAGTTAACACCCAATTCTTTTTTCACCATCAAGGCTTGACCGTCATAAAACCAAGGTGTGGTCACGTCAACGCCATTCAAACCATCGCGTGTTGCTGTAAACGTGGTAGAACGAGCCAACATATCAATTTCATCAGTCACCAACGCCGTTAAACGGTTACGAGAGTTCATCGTGATAAACTCTACTTTGGACGCATCACCAAAGACAGCGGCCGCTACCGCCTTACAAAGCGCAATATCCAGTCCAACCCAATTACCTTTAGTATCAGGTGTTGAAAAACCGGCTTTACCAGGGTGGATACCGCACTTCATCACTCCACGTTCTTTTACTTCTTCCAGCTTATCTGCGGCGTAAACTGAAGCACTAGCAGACAACACGCCAGCGCCAATAATCGCTGTAGCAATCATTTTTTTCATTATTATAATCCTATATTAAGTTCCTATGTGACAAACCAAGAATACTTTGGATACATATTGATAGTCAATCACCAATGAATGGATACATATATATGCGTTTAATAGACATATATATTAATAAAAATAAGGGGAAAGCTATTTGAGAAGGAAAAGAGAAGCATATGTAGCGACACCTTCCTAAGGATAACCCCTAAAAAGGTGATGGAAAAAGCAGGCGATGTAGATAAAAACTTAAAGCGGGGTGGTTTGGCGTCGTTTTAACTGCTGTGATTTGAGCTGTTCTGCCAATGCATAAGCGCTCATCATAATATGACTTTCAAGCGCGTAACATGCGCCCTCTATGTCTTGACGCTCACAACGATCGATCAATTCATCATGCTCACGCAGTGAACGTGGTGTATTACGGTGACTCAAAATAAACGACTTTAAACGCGCGTAATGGCGATGGTGAAGATCTTTAATGACATTCTGCATTAAGGGTTTATTGGCAGGATTATACAGCACTTCATGGAACTGATAATTTAATGGCGTCCAGTCTTCAGGAGCACAGTGACGCAGACTTTCATTGATCTCGCGGGCTTTGATAAAATCCTCGTCTCCCATTAAAGGAATGGCGAGTTCTAACAGTTTCACCTCAATCAATGCTCTTAGCTCACATTTTTCAAGAAAACTTTCTGGCGAAATTGTCGTAACGGTTGCTCTACCAGTGTCTCGGATCTCAACCAGCTCTTCTCCCGACAATATTTGCAGGGCCTCACGCACAGGCGTTCGACTTACCTGATACGTACTTGCAATATCCACTTGGGAAAGCGCCATTCCCTCAGGATACGTTCCATCCAAAATCTTAGCTCGTATGTCTTCCGTCACAGATAACACTGCTTTTTGTTTATTATTTTCGCTCATGAAAGCCTATCTAATTGAGATTAATAAAGTTTTTGAATAGAACCGCACAAAATACGATCAATATTTTAACATAGAGTCAATATATCTGCGAATGAGGATGAAGGAAACTTGATTAATGTATTCATTTGATATAAAAACACAAACCAAATGTATCCATTATGGCTTTATATATGTTCACTCTCGTTAAAAATGCAAATGTATATGCTCCAGAAGCACTTGGAATCAAAGACATCCTTATCGCTGCTGGTAAAATTCTAAAAATAGAAGACACGATCGATCTGACAGGTATCTCGGATATCAACATCATCGACGCACAAGAGCAAACGCTTATCCCCGGCTTTGTGGATGGCCATGTACATTTGATTGGCGGCGGAGGTGAAGGCGGCTACCACACTCGAACGCCTGAAGTATTGCTCAGCCATTTAACTTTAGCGGGCATCACCACGGTCGTCGGCTTGCTGGGGACAGACTGCGCCACGCGACATAACGATAGCTTGTACGCTAAGGCAAAAGCTCTCACTACAGAGGGCATCAGCGCCTACATGTTTACTGGTGGCTATAAAGTCCCAACAGAAACCATTACTCACTCTATTCAGCGCGATATTATTTTTATTGATCGTGTCATTGGTTTAAAAACAGCCTTGTCTGATCACCGCTCGTCACAACCGACCATTGTAGAATTATCACGTATGGCATCGGAAGCTCGTGTAGGGGGGCTTATTTCTAGTAAGTGTGGCCGCGTCGTCGTACACCTAGGTAACTCGCCAACTGGTTTTACGCCGCTGTTTGAGGTTGTGAAACAATCTGACATCCCCGTTTCTCAATTCATTCCAACTCACGTTAATCGAACAGAATTGCTCGCTAAACAAGGCATGGAATGGTTAAAACTAGGTGGCTATGTGGATTTGACCGCAGGCATTAATCCAGACAAAGGCGCAAAAGGCGGTGTAAAAGCATCGTCATTTTTAACCCAATGCAAAGCAAACAATATTGATACCAGTCGCGTTTGTATTAGCTCGGATGGCAATGGCTCTATCCCCATCTTCAATGAAAAACGAGAATTGATGGGATTAAAAGTAGCTGGGTTTGATTCGCTACTCTATCAATTCAAAGAAATGATTCAGATCGAAAACATGACGATCACTGACGCTGTCACGCCATTCACACAATCGCCAGCTCAGTGCCTTGGCTTGATCGGAACAAAAGGCAGTATTACCGTAGGTAAAGACGCCGATTTCTTACTCCTTGATGAAAACCTCGACATCCAGCACACCTTCGCCAAAGGTGTTTGCCACGTAAAAGAGGGTATCGTTCAAATCAAAGGTACGTTTGAGAGTTAAACCCTCCCAACCTCGCAGTACTCTAGTTTATCGCAGTACGGTGAGCGGTATTAAACGTTCATCTGTCCATGCTGTATTGGTTTTTAATTAACCAGCCACATAAAAGGCCCGATTCATCCTTGCCATCACGGTTGAGGTCATCGCGGCTTTTCTAACTGTGCTCTCGTAAACTAGGCACAATAACAGCAAGACGCGTTACGAGTTACTGCTCGATTGCACAGACAACTCAACCTTCGTCAGCGCGCGTAAGTACATTTTCCAAGCGCACAATCCAGCCAGTAAATTACCGATTAACACACCAATAAAAATACCTTTTAAACCAGCGATTTCTGATCCGATCCACAAGCAAGGCAAGAAAAAGGCAAACAGGCGCAACGCAGAAATGGTCAATGCCGTATAAGACTTACCCAAGGCATTTGATACCGACACCATCAACATGCAAATGCCCAATGCGCCAAGGCTAATCGGCACCAATGTCAGATGCCAATTGAGAATCTCAGACACAGCCTCTTCGCTGGTCATTAAGCGTGAAAGTGCCCCTGACGCAAAGAATGTCGCCAGCGCGACAACAAGCTGAAAGATCAAAATGAAACGACAAGAGATCCACACCACAACGCGAATGTCGTCGATTTTTTTCTCGCCCAACAAGCGCCCGATCATTGGCGGCATGGACATGGTTAACGCCAATACAGCGACAATCGAAAAGAATTCAAATCGTGAACCCAGCGCCCAAGCCGCCACCGCCGCTGTACCAAACCCTGCGATCAGTTTCGTCGCTAACATAGAAGACACCGGCGGCAACAACTGACTGACCATCGCAGGCCCCATGATATGACCAATGGATGCCACGCTTTTAGTCACATTCAAATCTTTCCAATCAAAGGTCATCCAATGTTTACGCGCAACCAATGGCGCCACAATAAACACACCAATGCTGAATGCCACTGTAGTAGCCATAGCGGCACCGTTCAAACCAAGATCAAGGGTGAAAATAAAAATAGGGTCCAATATTAGGTTCAACACACTGGTAACGATCATCATGATACCAGGCAACAAGGTGTTGGCATTAGATCGGCAAATACTGTAATAAAAATAGATCAAAGCGCCAACCCAGGCGCTCAATAACCAATGTGGCCAATAAGAGTCGATAACTGGAAACACCGAATCTGGCGCGCTCAGTAATGTCAAAATAGGGTGACGCAAAAACCAAATAAGTACGCAGAAAAACGCAATACCCACGCTACCCATGGTCATCACCAAACCGCCAAGCTGCTTAGCGTAGCGCGTATTCCCCGCGCCCAATGCGCGAGAAATAATCGCCGTCGTCGCGATGCCAAGCCCCACTTGCAAACCAATCACAATCATCTGAATCGGTAAGGTGAAACCTTGCGCAGCCAAAGGTAAGATGCCTAGTTGACCAATAAAGGCACTATCAACAAGCTGAAAACTCATCAACGACAAGATCCCAAACATCATGGGCCACGTCATCGAAAAAAGTTGTTTGCCTAA
>CAXBGJ010000079.1:0-13414 GCA_963975045.1 uncultured Marinomonas sp.
TGATGAGCAAATCCACACTCATTTTCTCGATTTCAATAATCTCATAGGTAATGTCGTTGTTTTCTCGAGTGAACGCTTTAATTGCATCGATTCTAGCTTGGCGAGGGTCAATGGCGATGGATTCTGTCACCACCAAAATGGATTGGTAAGCTTTTGTTTGTAGATGTGTACACACCTCTTTGACTGCGGCTTCGTTGTCTAGTCCAACGGTATCAAATCCAAGCGAAGTATCGATCCGATCGATGAGAACCAAAGGACAAGAGACCCGCTTCAAGTTGGAGATTTGTTTTTGCGCCATGCCGGCGGTATTGACGATTATGCCATCGACTCGATGTGCTTCGAGTAGTGTTAAGTAACTGTCTTGTAGCTCTTTTTGATTGTCAGTATTGCATACCATGAGCATGTAACCTTGACGTCGACATACATGTTCGATGCCCTGAAGGACATCAATGGAGTATGGGTTAGTAACATCCGCCAGAAGCAGTCCAATAAGCTTTGAGTGCCCTGCTTTTAACATTCTGGCAGAGTGATTTGGACGAAAATCAAGGTGCTCTATTGCTTGAGATATTTTTTCACGTAAGGGGTCTGATAGCTTATCTTGTTCGCCATTGAGATAGCGTGAAACACTTGTCTTGCCTACTTTTGCGTATTTAGCAACGTCAGAAATAGTCGCGAAGTCTTTGCTTTTGTTTTGCAATATTTTATCTCAATGATTGTTTTTTTAGATGAAAAAATATCCCATTCGAGAATGGTATATAAACAGGTATTTCATCGTACTTTAAACTATGATCCTAGTACGGTGCAATTAGGTGAGCTTGATTCCGTATTTTCGTTTATCCATCTATTCCATTTACCTATTTTTCTATCTATTGATAGCAGGAGCATTATGAAGATTTTCAGTTGCCAGCAGTGTGGTCAGACTGTGTTGTTTGAAAATACACGCTGCGAGCAATGCTCGTCGTCTTTGGGTTTTTTGCCGGATCAAATGGTGATCAGTGCATTAAAATCGGTCGACAATACTTGGTATGCTATGGCGGATAAATCTGTGCCAGCTAAACGCTTGTATTACTGTGAAAACCATCAGCACCAAGTATGTAATTGGATGGTTGAAGAGGGTGGTAGCACCTTCTGTATGGCGTGTGAATTGAACCGTCATATTCCGAACTTGGAAAAAATAGAAGAGCGCCAAGCATGGCAGCAATTAGAGTTTGCTAAGCATCGATTGGTGTATTCGTTATTGCGTCTTGGTTTGCCTTTGGTCAGTAAAAAAAGTGCACCAGAAGACGGTTTGTCATTCGATTTTATTTCGGAAAATAACGTGGTACCAGAAGATGTAAGTGCCATGACGGGCCATGCTTCTGGTCAGGTAACAATTAATGCCGCTGAAGGGAATTCCGTAGATCGTGAACAGATGCGCGAAGACATGAATGAGTCTTATCGCACGGTAATTGGACACTTTCGTCATGAGATTGGGCATTATTATTGGGATCCGTTGGTTTTTGACGATGAGCAGGTTTTAGCCGACTTTCGCGCGCTTTTTGGTGACGACAGAGAGAGTTACGCTGATGCGTTAGAAGCGCATTACAAAGCACCGAATGCAAAGTGGCAAGAATCCTTTGTCAGTGTTTATGCCTCTTCTCACCCTTGGGAAGATTGGGCCGAAACATGGGCGCATTACCTGCATATTGCCGATACATTAGAAACCGCCAGCGACCTTGGTTTGAGTCTGCAACCGCATGGTTCTAACCGAGAAAATTTGGCTGTAATGGTAAATATTGATCCGTATCGACACGATAATTTCGATGATATTTTGGCGCAGTATTTACCCTTAACCTTTGCGGTAAATAACCTAAACCGTGGGATGGGGCAACCGGATTTGTACCCTTTTATCTTGGTCCCTGCGGTTCGCGAAAAACTGAGGTTTATCCATCGTTTGTTAAGAGCGTATGTAGAAGAGTCGTAAAGGATTAGTCGTTTAGGCGTTGGTAAGTCTAAAGGAATGGGCGATTAAGCGTTGATAAGTCGTCGAGGTTGGCGGATTGAACGACTTATTCATAGCTGCAAGCGGCTTGATCCGTTATTATGCTCGCCAATAGGAACGTGTTACGCCACTTCCTGATTATTAATCTTTTAGGACCCTAATGAAAAAAACATTTGAGCTATCTCATCCAAAAATCGCTTACCCTCGATTAATCGAAGCGACAAAAAGTGACATTAAAAAATATCTGAAAAGAGAGCGTAATAAAGCTCTGCCTGAATACGCTGATTTTTGGGGGTTTGATTGCAAATTTGGCCAAACAGCAGAACAAGCAGAGATTATTCACGTAGCCGAAATTAATGACAAAATTAGCTTCGCTGAAAGCCAAGCATGGCCAACATTTTATCTAGAAATTTTGGCGGTACCGACACAACGTACAAAGCGTGAAGTGGTAGATGAAGAGAACGAAGACGATTTGTAAAAAACGTTTTTATCTGTCAGAAAATCGATCATAAAACAACCAGATCAATGATCGTTGATCTGGTTTTTTTACGTCTTTTATTTGGTATACATCACACGTAATTCAGTGCTTTTAGCTGACTTCGACATACCCCATGAAGCCCGTTTTAAGGTGCTCAATAATGTGACAGTGATACATCCATCGGCCTGGATTATCGGCAACCAATGCAGCGAGTACGGTTTCATTCTGACCCAATAAAACAGTGTCTGTGTGGAAGGGGGTAATGGCTTTTTTATTGGATTTCAAGACAGTAAAAGTGTGGCCATGTATGTGGATCGGGTGATGGTATTGCGTCAAATTAGAGAGTTCGAAAAGGTAGGTTTTTCCAAGCTCTAGTTTGGCAAGAGGCGCTGGAATGTTGCCTTTTGACATGCCTACCCATGAACGGCGATTCATGGTCCAAAAGTTGTAGTTTACCTTGCCATCTTTATGGATCGGCGTGATGTTGGCGTTCCATTCGAAAGCGAACTTAATTGTTTCTGCATTTTCCAAATCTGGCGCAGGAATCGGGTTGAGTGGCAATGTGGGCAGTCGGCGATCGTTAAGCTTACTCATTACCGTTCTTAGTGTTACGAGAGGTTTGTTCTTGTGCTTAAATGTGACCGTTTCTCCTTCCTTGCTGGGCGCAATAACACCTAGATCAAGGCGCATACCGGGGGCAATAAGATGATTGCTCAGCGTTCTTGGTTGAGCTATCGGGTTACCGTCAATCGCGATAATTTGAGCATCAGAATCCGTTGACGTCACGTCATATACTAAGGTGTTATCGACGTTCAATAAACGCACACGAATGGCACCGCCAGCAGGTACGTCGTAGGTCGGGTGCATTGCACCGTTAATGGTTATGACGCGCCCAGGCGTTCCCATACGGAAGGCATTTTGTGGTGTGGTCAGGGCGGTAAAAGAGCCATCGTCTTTGATGTGCCAGTTTTTCATACAAAGTACCAGATCAGTATCGAAGTCTGGTTTTTCTGCTTCATCGATAATCAACGCGCCAACTAGGCCTTTGCCAAGTTGCTCAATGCTGTTCATGTGCGGGTGATACCAAAAAGACCCCGCGTCTGGCGGTGTGAATTCATAATCAAAGGTGTCGCCGGGCATGATGGGTGGCTGACTTAAAAAAGGCACACCGTCCATGGCTATTGGGATTCTTATACCATGCCAATGAATGGTGGTTGGCTCGTTTAATTGATTCACGACTCGAATACGAACGGGTTGATGCTGTTTTGCACGGATGACGGGTGATGGGTAACCGCCATTAAAACTCAATGCGGGTGTGCTGCCACCCGGTACAATGTTGACATCCGCTGGCGCGACGATCAGTTCGTAATCGAATCCCGCAGAAGGATTGGCGGCTAGAATGACTCTAGGCAAGGTGCTTGTCATGGCAAGCAGTAGGCTGGATTTAATAAAGCGACGTCTGTTCAAAGCGGTTTGCTTCCTATCAATGTGAGGGCATTTTATGACTGTTTATCCTGCTGGATCATATGGATAAAAGCATCTAAAGCGGGAAATTTCCCCGTATCATTACGCCAAATGACGCGGTTTTCAATGGGTTCTAAGGCTGTAAACCCACAACCTACTAATCCCATACCATGCTGATACCGCTCAAATACGCCTTTCGGAACGAGCGAAACTCCACTTCCGGCACTGACACAGCCAATAATAGTGCCATAACTCGCAATGCTCGTGATGGGTGAAATAACGTTGTTTTGACTAAGCCAAGTTTCTAATGCGGCTCGGTATGGACAGGGTTCTGGCCACATGAAAATGGCTTTTCCCTCTAGGTCATTCACGGATTTTATTGGCTGGGATGATACTGAGGAAATGAGAACCAAATCTTCTTGTAGAAAGGTCGCACTGTTTAGAAAAGGGCGATCAATGTCTACCGCGATAACCGCTCCGTCTAATCGATGCTGATGCATGTCTTCTAGTAGTTGAGGCCAAGTGCCGGTTTTAAATTGCAGTTCTACGTTTGGAAATTGTGCGTGAAATTTTGTGAGAATTGGTGGCAAGCGACTCGTAGCCGAGGATTCAATGGCGCCAATTCGAAGCGTACCAGAGGGTTCAGAAGACGGATCAACGGCCCGTTTTGCTTCTTCTGTTAGCGCTAAAATCTTCTCGGCGTAGGCCAGAAACACCTCACCTGATGGCGTAATTCGAAGCCCGCGACCTTCTCGGTAAAACAGCGACACTTTGAGTTCTGATTCAAGCGTCTTGATTCTCGCCGTGATGTTTGAAGGAACACAGTGCAAGGCGGCGGATGCTTGCACCACACTGCCAAGATTGGCCACGGTTTTGAACATACGAATTTGAGCAAGTTCCATCATTCATTCCAAGTGAATACTGGATGCAGTATTCGTCAATTGTTGTTTCGATGCATTGTCTTAATACTAAACCTTCCCTAAATACTTAGCGACCAGCGGTATTTTTAAATGTGTTGGATATAGAGCGAAAAGATGAAGTTGGCATGTGCGGCGTTGTTTGTTGTGCTCTGTTGGGCTTATTCGCCCATAGGCATTCATATTGGTCTAGAGGCGTATTCGCCTGGGCAGTTGGCGTTGTTGCGATTTTTAATCGCCTCCGCTTTTATGGCCATGGTAGCGATGTATCACGGCGTACAAATTCCCAAACGACAAGATCTTCCTTTGCTGTTTTTACTTGGTTTTTTTGCCGTGGCTTTGCACCACATTACACTAAACTTTGGTCAACGTGGTGTGAGCGCCGGCGCGGCGAGCGTGTTGGCTCAATCAACGCCTATTTTCACGGTGATTATTTCACGGTGTGTTTTAAAAGAAGCAGTGAGTGTGTGGCGTTGGTGTTGTATTTTAGGCGGCATGATGGGGGCGTTTATCGTGGTGGTTGGCGATAAAGGAATGGGGGATATCAGTCTCAATGGCTTACTGATTCTTCTTTCAGCGTGTTCTTGGAGTGTGTATTTCATTTTGCAAAAACGTTATTCGACGCGCTACAGTACCTTAACCATGGTGTGTTATACGGTGTGGACAGGGACGCTTATTCTAATGATTTTTTCTCAGGGCTTGCTGAGCTCTTTGGCGTCATCAACGATTCAAATAAACTTTGCGGTGGTGCTGTTGGGCGTTTTCCCGAGTGCGTTGGCGTACGTGGCTTGGGCGTATGTGTTGTCGCGCGCTGAGGTCAGTAAAATATCCATTGTGTTGTATTTGATTCCGCCAACGGCGATTCTCATGGCGTCATTTATTTTGGGAGAACGTCCTTCTCTATGGGTTGTGTTAGGCGGTGGTGTTGTTTTATTGAGTGTATTGTCTATGAGTCTGGAAAGCCTGTTTCGCCGTCGCAGGTGCTATGGCGGAACAGGGTAACCCTTATTTATAGCCTTGTGCTTGTAGGGCAAATAAATGTGCGTACTGGCCCTGTTGAGCAAGCAAGGTGTCATGAGTGCCTCGTTCTTTTACTTCGCCATGCTCCATGACGATGATTTCATGAGCGAGCCGAACGGTTGAAAAACGGTGAGAAATCAAAATCGCCATTTTTGTCTTCGTATGTTCTTGAAAATGCTGAAAAATATTAGCCTCAGCTTTTGCGTCCATCGCAGCGGTTGGTTCATCTAATACTAAAATATCGGCGTCTTCTCGCATGAAGGCACGAGCCAAGGCGATTTTTTGCCATTGCCCACCAGACAATTCTTGTCCGCCTTTAAACCATCGGCCAAGCTGGGTGTGGTAGCCATTGTCGAGTTCATCAATAAAGTCAGTGGCTTTGCCTAACTCGGCGGCTTTGTGCCAACCCGTTTGGTCATTGAAGCGATCGTTGTCACCAGCTCCTATGTTCTCACCGACGATGAATTGATAGCGTACAAAATCTTGAAAAATCACCCCTACACGCCTAAGAAGCGCGGTTTCGTTCCATTCGAGTAAATCCAATCCATCTAATAAAATACGACCTTGTGTTGGATTGTAAAGGCGTGTGAGTAATTTTATTAAGGTGGTTTTACCAGAACCATTTTCACCCACAATAGCGAGACTGTGACCGGGGCGAATATGCAGTGTGACATTTGATAGTGCGGATTTTTCGCTGCCTGGATACTGAAACGACACATCTTCAAAGCGAATACCATCATTTGGTTTGGGACCAACTAATAAGCCATGGGTGGACGATGGTGTTTCTTGTTCTAGGTACTCATATAAGTTCGACAAATAAAGGTTGTCTTCGTACATGCCGCTGATCGCGGTCAGTGAGGCAGAGACAGAGCTTTGGCCTTGCTTGAATAAGAGTAAATACATGGTCATTTGACCTAATGTGATCGCACCAATAATGGTGTCACTGACAATCCAGCCGTAGGCACCATAAAATACCAGTGTGCTGATCACACCGAGAGTGAAGCCCCAGGTTTCTCTTCGAAGAATAAGACGCTTACTTTCTTTAAATAATTTGAGGAAAATTTCAGAATAGCGCTGTAAAAAACGCTCTCCCAGTTGATAGAGGCGAACTTCTTTTATGTTGTCTTCCCGAGCCAGTAACGTTTCTAAATAGTTTTGCTGGCGGACTTCGGGCGAGCGCCAACGGAACATCAAAAAAGCATCGCCAGAAAATTTTGCTTCGGCGATAAAAGAGGGCAACGCTCCACAGATTAGCAAAACTAATGCCCATGGTGAAAAATGCCAGAGTAAAACCGCAAAGCTTGATAAAGAAATGGCATTTTGAAGTAGCGAAAAAGTTTTATTGACCAAGGCGAGCGGTCGGCTTGATGCTTCGCGTCGAGCGCGGACAAGCTTGTCGTAAAACTCAGAGTCTTCAAAATGAGACAGGGTGAGGCTTTGGGCTTTTTCTAAGATCATCAAGTTAACTTTTTGACCTAACAAACCTTGTAGAATGGCCTGCTGCGCCGTTAATGCCCGCTGTGCCGCGGCAATGATAAGAACCAAGATTCCTTCTAGCACCACATAGTTAAGTGCTGTTTCATAGTGCAATACTTGGTCTTGCTTGTAGCTTTCCATGGCTGCTAAGACGGCGTCCACAATCAATTGTCCAACGTAGGCCATCGCGGCAGGTAATACACCTGCAATCAAGGTGGCGAGCGCGAGTCCAATGGTAAGAGAGGGAGACGTTTGCCACACCAAATTGATCGCCCGGCGACTATAGCGAAAGACGCCGAACATGTTTTTATCGACAGTGTTTTTAGGTGAGGCGGTAGGCTTCATTAAAAGTCCTGATTTAAAAAAAGGTGAGGAAATACGATGTAAAGTATACGTGAGAGCGCGCGTTGGAGAGAGTTTTTAGTATAGATAGAAAAAGAGCCTTTACCGCAAAGGCTCTGAATAGTATTTTGTTTATTGTAATGCGAAAGTTAGAAACTTAAATTTGCGGTTAAAGCAATGCTTGAACCATCAAACTTTGTTGAATATTCATCTTTGAATTTATAGTCAATATTTGTGTAACGTAAGCCTAAGCCTGCCGCAATTACATTATTACTATAAGCTTGGTAGTTAGCTTCTAAAATCAAACCAAAAGAATTTTTTGCATTAGTAGTTCTATTGCCTTCAGTATCCATTTTATCAATAGTTTTATATTTTGTGTTGATATGATAAGTCATACCAGCAGCCAGTTGGATATTCTCTATTTTTTTGACCAGTAGTAGATCAATCGGCATACGGGATAATTCACTATTATAATCATTACTTGTGTCTTTAAATGAATCATCTGTTTTTATATAATTGGCTGCGACTTTAATATAAAACTCTTCTGTAAAAATCGGAACAAGGGCATAGATTCCAGTGAGCATGCCATCGCCTGCCTCTGAATCTAAATCTTCGTTAATAGTATCACCTCCATTAGCGTAGCCTAATTGCAGTCCATATTTAATGTCGTTTGCATTCGCAAATGATGCTCCAGCGATCAATGATACTGCTAATGCTGTTTTATTCAACTTCATATAATTCCCTATCCATTATGATTGTGTAAAAACGGCGCAAGTATATGTAAGTGTAAATAGTTTTTGAAGTAAATTTTCAAATTTTAATATTCGATTTAGGAACTACCTTATTATTTATTGATTAAATGATGTCGATCTATTTAATTCTTCAGTGAGAGTTCATTAAATAACTGTCTACATTGATAATAAGTAGACACAATGAAAAAGAGTCTAGATGTGATGGTGTTTTGTTTTCGTAAGGTGTCGAGCAATATAATTCTTCATCAACATTCTCCAGTTGATTAGATGAGTCAAGTTGAACGACGCAAATGAAGTATTTAATGCCGCATTATGCGGCATCACTTTCAACGAAGTCGCTTACCTCTTCATCATCAAATACGACGGTGTTTTCATCTTCGTCGTATACCGCTTCTTCATCCGGTTCTATAACCAGATCTTCTAGGGCTTTTTTAGACGGTGATTCGGTCAGGTCAAGCTGGGCATTGGTTGCTTTACTGTTGGTTTTTTTTGACTTTTGGGGGGCTTTCTTTTTGGTACCTAAGACGTCTAAGATCGATTCTTTGTTCTCCGCTAGGTACATGGAGAGTGCTTCCTTTTGACTATGGTCACCAGCTAGATTGCTCTGATCCAAGATTTCATACAGCGCTTCGGCCGTGTCCAACAATTTATCGTACGCATCGGCTTCCGTTTTTGAAGTAAACGTCATTTTTTCGATTCCATCGCGTTCTACAACATATTTGATAATTACAGGCATGATCCACCTCGTGAAATAATATACTGTATAAATATACAGTGTTATTTTCCCTCTTGTCTAGTGCTTTTGTTTGTTGATCTGGGTAATGATTGTTAAAGTGACGCTCTTGATGAAGGAAACGGTTTTTATGCAACTCGATTTATCCCAATTAGATTTTTCTATCATTACAGATCATGTTGAAATTGCGTTAACCATTTCTTGGGCTTTACTGTTTTATATTGTGCGTCGTTACACGAAACGTATGATTCGTGTGAATCAGAATATTGAACATGATAAAAAGCGTCAGAGAATCAATACGGTCGATAACATATTTAATCTTTTTTTAGTTGTTGGTTTTATTCTAATTTGGTCATCTGAATTGCAAAATATCGCGATTTCGATTGCCGCCTTTATGGTGGCGTTGGTTATCGCAACAAAAGAATTTATTGCTTGTATTGTTGGTGCGTTTTATCGTGCGAGCACACGGCCTTATCAAGTTGGAGATTGGATCCGTATTGCCAATTATGAAGGCGAAGTCACAGACAGTGATTGGCTTTCAACGACGTTGTTTGAAGTGGATTTAAAAGGCGGAAGCTACGCTTACACAGGGCGTACGACGGTAGTGCCGAATAGTGTTTTATTGGTCCATACGGTGCAAAATTTGAACTATATGCGTCGTTATGTAACCCATACCTTTTCTGTTTGTCGCAATACTGATGATGTAAATTTGTTTGCTATTAAAGAGCAGATACTCGAGAGAATTCGAGAATACAGCGAACATTTTCATGAGGTAGCGACCCGTTATAACAGTCTAATCGAAAAGCGTTTGGACATTAAAATTTCAGGCCCAGAGCCGCGAGTACGCATCACTACGACCTCAGAGGGTTTTAACGTGTTTACTGTTTCTTTGTTTTGTCCTACAGAAGAAGCCGTCGATATTGAGCAAAAAGTAACAGAAGATTTTATGCGATTTTGGTTTGAAATGCGCAGCATGGCTGTCGATGTGACTGGGAGAGAATAATGAGATTAGACCATATAGTTAGCGTCGGTGTTCTGGTCGTTGCATCGTTACTATTAACCGGATGTAATAGTTTCCGTGTTGGTGAAGCAGAAGTGAATCAAGAAGTAGCGAAGCAGCTCGCTCAGCCTCAAGAAAACCATATAAAGCTGACGTTAGACAACAATACACTCAATCTAGATTTGCTCATCGACTCTGCCGATGTGGATTTTACCGAACGCGACGGTGGCTTAGTATTGGTGGATTTGATCAGCAATATGACGGGCACCTTGACGGCTTTTGGTCAGACCTTTTCGTTAACCACAACAGTAAGTCCTTCGTTTGAATCGGGTGTGCGAATTGAAGAAGACCGATTGTATTTAGTGGCTCCAAAAATCACTAAAATTAATGTAGAAGGCTCAAGCTTTAATGACAAAATACTGCGTTCAACGCTGGGTTCTTTGCATGGTGATTTCGAAAAAGCACTCGTTGAGTATTTTGATGAGCACCCCGTTTATGTGTTAAATCACTCCCCTTTCGAAAAAACCGCTGCGGCATTAGTGAAGAACATTATTATTAAAGAAGATTCATTAGAGTTGTCTATTTTTTAGTGAAAGAGACTGACTAAGGGTCTAGGTAAGTTTCACCACAGCCTTTATAATGCCGCCATACTATGCGTGCCGAAACAACAAGCGGTCAGCGCTTCACTACTGAATTTAAATGAGGAAACAGCATGTCGATTGCAGACAACCAAGTCGTCCAATTTCATTATACTTTGCGTCACGGCGAAGAGCTTATCGAAACGTCTGCGGGCAAAGATCCTGCGACCTATCTTCATGGTCACGGAAATGTCATTCCAGGTTTAGAAAAAGCCATGGAAGGAAAAGCCGTGGGCGATGAGTTTGAAGTGACGGTAGCGTGTGCTGACGCTTACGGTGAGCGCCATGAAGACCGTACGCAGCAAATGCCAATTAAGCATTTGCAAGGTGCGAAACGCTGGAAAGCAGGCATGGTGGCTATGGTGAAAACAGACCAAGGCATGCGCCAAGTTACTATTATTAAAGCTGGATTGAAGCATGCGACAGTGGATCTTAATCATCCATTGTCAGGAAAAGACTTGACGTTCAATATCCAGATAGTCGATGCGCGTGAAGGCACCAATGACGAAATCGCGCATGGTCATTCTCATGGCGTTGGTGGTCATCACCATTAAGCATTAAATTCCTATAGACGGAATGAATGGTTAAATGAAAGCCCTTGTTACTTTAATGTAGCAGGGGCTTTTTCATTATTTTCGCGGCTTATTTATACAGACGCTTATCAGGATAGAGTAAAAAATAGTAAAAATTAATAAGAATCGTTATCAACAACTTGACAGAACCGCCATTCATGCACATTATTGATAATAATTATCATTTGTATTTTTTGGAGGGCAACGCGATGAGCCGCTATTTGGTACCATTTTCAGTACTCGAGCAAACCATTCAAGCGGGTCAATGTGCAGATTCGCCGGAATTGCTCTACTATTATTTAAATTTAACGGAAGAATATGCGGAACGCTTGGATATCACCGATGCCGTATTGTTGCATCAGCGTGTGTTTAATGTGTTACTAGACACGGTTTGTGACACCAATATTGCTTATCATTGGCGTCAGACTTGTTTGGATAAAGTGTACTTACCTTTGTCTAATCTCAAGCGTTTAATCGTGACGTATCAAGACGCGAGAAACTACTTCAAAATGGAACATAGTCTACGGGTTCTGAGTTATTACTTTACCTCTACCTTCGAACAATAAGGACACCATTAAAGAATGAAAATGCGCATTGAAAAAGACAGTATGGGTGAACTAGAGGTGCCAGAAGAGGCGCTTTATGGTGCTCAAACCCAACGTGCAATTAATAACTTTCCTATTAGTGGCGAAGCACTTCCAGACGCTTTTATCCGCTCCCTTATATTGATCAAAGCCGCTGCTGCACGTGCAAATGAAACGCTTGGATGTCTCACACCAGAGCTTTCTAAAGCAATTCAACATGCCTGCGATGAACTCTTAAATGATGACAACTTCATGCGGCATTTTCCTGTGGATGTATTTCAGACTGGCTCTGGTACTAGTTCCAACATGAATGCCAATGAAGTGATTGCGGCATTAGCCAGTGTCTATCATGGTGCAGCGGTAAATCCTAATGACCATGTGAACTATGGTCAAAGCAGCAACGATGTTATTCCTAGCGCGATACATGTGAGTGCGACGTTAGAATTAACAGGTCATTTACTGCCAGCACTGGTTCATTTAAGGCAAACGATTATAGACAAAGGCGATACTTTAAAGGGGGTTACCAAGACAGGTCGAACGCATTTGATGGATGCCATGCCGGTTCGACTGGATCAAACTTTTCATGCTTGGGCGGCTCAGCTGCAAGACAATATCGACAACCTCATGTATTTAGAAAGTAAAACCACACAACTAGCTCAAGGTGGAACGGCTGTCGGTACGGGCATTAATGCACACCCAGAATTTGCCGCCCTTTTTGCAAGAGAGTTGTCTGATTTAACAAAGGTCACTTTCACTCAAGGTGAAAATTTCTTTGCGCTCATCGGTTCACAGGATACCGCGGTGGCGTTATCCGGCCAATTGAAAACCGTAGCTGTGACTTATATGAAAATCGCTAATGATCTGCGTTGGATGAACTCTGGGCCATTGGCCGGTTTAGGAGAAATCTCACTACAGGCGTTGCAGCCGGGTTCGTCCATTATGCCGGGTAAAGTAAACCCTGTGATTCCAGAAGCAACTGCTATGGTGGCCGCGCAAGTGATAGGCAACGATGCTGCTATTACCATAGGCGGCCAATCCGGTAACTTTGAATTGAACGTTATGTTGCCGATGATTGCTAAGAATCTACTGAATAGTATTAAATTGTTAGCCAATAGTGGGCAGTTGCTTGCAGATAACGCTATTGCTACATTGAGCGTTAATGAAGATAAATTAAACGAAGCATTGCATCGTAACCCAATTTTAGTCACAGCACTTAATCCGATTATTGGCTATGCAAAAGCCGCTGAAATTGCCAAAAAAGCCTACAAAGAAGGCCGCCCAGTCGTCGATGTAGCAGAAGAAAATACTGAATTAAGTCGAGAAGAGTTACTTGTTTTACTTGATCCCGCCAAATTAACCCACGGCGGCATCTAGAGTAGATCAGATAAGGTTTCTTTATTTGGTTGTTCCCTTACCAAATAACGAAAACAGGCCAGCGTTCGCGCTGGCTTTTTTTT
>CAXBGJ010000080.1:0-13370 GCA_963975045.1 uncultured Marinomonas sp.
CTGGTTACAAATACAAACATACATAAATGAAAATCACTCGCACTAATGTTTTGATCCTATGATTGTATTTTTAATGTTAATGATTATCAATAGATGAAAATTTATCTATTTCTGTTCTTTGATAGTTTTTTTCATTTTTTGAAAGCAGGGAAGAAAAGGGTTAAAAAGAGAGTTAAAAAAAGATTTAACCCTCGGTCAGAAAGATAGGGTGGGCTTTAGGCTTCTTTTTCAGCAATGTCGTTAAGAACTTTGAGAAAAGACTCTGGGTCATGGGCTCCCTGAATCATGAACTTATCGTTAATTACATACGTTGGCACAGAGTTAATGTCTAAACTGCGCAGATGTTTTAGTTTTTTCTCCGTGAGTGTTTGAGCCTCTGAGCTAAGAGCGTACTCAACGTCTGATTTTTGCATGCCAATACTAAGAGCGGTTTCTTCTAAAATACTTGTTAACCCAATGTCTTTCCCATCGGTAAAATAGGCATGAAACGTTGCTAGAACAAAAGGTGTGGCTAGGTTTGATTTAGTGGCAGCGAGCACAAACTGGTGAACAAGCTTGGTATTTGGGAGGCGGTCTTTTTCTGAAAAATTGAATTGTATTCCCGCCTCAATGCCGACTTGCTGTAGAGCGTGTGTGGCTTCGTTCAGTTTTTCTGAACTGCCAAATCTCTCGCCTAGAAAAGTTTCTCTGTCTGCACCTTCTACAGGCATGTCTGGATGCAGTTCAAAAGGTTGCCAGCGGATGTCTATCTTATAGTCGTCACCGAGTTGTTCTATAGCTTGTTTTAGGCGTGAATAGCCTAAGTAACACCAAGGACAGACTAAATCAGAAATAATGTCTATACGCAGATCGGACATGGGTTCTCCTAAAAATATAAAAAATGGAATAGTGTAATGTTGAATTTAAGGTGGCTTAATTGACGCTTAACGCAATACATTGGCTGATTTCAGTGTAAGAGCGTCCGCTTTCTTGGTGCCAATGGTTAAACGCACGCTGTGCCGCTTTCCATGCAGACTGCGTGTCTCTTCCTGTGGTAATAATGTCGTGTAAGCGTAAATAACCTTCGACGTCTTTTGTCAGCATAAAGGTGTCTTTGCCCATAGCTCTTAGTGTGTAAGGGCCAGTATTTCCACCAAGCCGCGCCCCATTTTTTTTCAAATAAGCCCATAGGCCGATAATATCGTCGTTAGGCCAGCTAGCAATAAAGTGAGAAAAAGAGCCGTGACTTGATTGGCATTCGCTAATCATTAAGGCGTTTTCTCTGATGGTCATGACTTTGCCAAAATTGCGGATAATGCGAATATCTTTGGCTTTTTCTTCCCACATCTCATTGTGAATAAGTAGCATTTTTTCAATATCAAAATCGAAAAAAACGGTTTCAAATCCCGGCCACTTATTGCGCACAACTTGCCAGTTAATACCTGACTGAAAGACTTTTTGAGAAAAAGACGCTAACCATCGGTCATCACTGTGCTGGCTTAGTTGTGACGGACTTAATGGTCGTGAGAGCATTTGTTCAAGGTGGTTTTTTCCACCATGTCGAAGCGCTGCCCGATCGTAAATGGATTGAAAGTGTTCGTATTTCATCCAGGGCTCCTATTTTGTGGTGCTCAGTTTATCATAAGCCTTGGCGTATATAATGGATTGAGGCGATATCTTGTTTGGTATTTTAGTGATGGACGCTATGTGTTTGTCTTATAATGGGTCTAAATGATCCAGTCGAGAGAATTTGAATGACACACTTAAGCGTTAATCTGAATAAAATTGGCTTACTTCGAAATTCTCGAGGAAGAAATTATCCCAATATGGTCGAGATGGCGGAGCGAACGCTAGCGCTAGGTGCGTTTGGTATTACCATACATCCAAGACCTGATCAGCGGCATGCAACATACCAAGATGCTCATGATCTGAAAACCCTATTAAAGCGTTTTCCGGGTGCAGAATTGAATATAGAAGGTTTCCCAGATGCACAGTTTTTGGATGTGGTTTTAGAAGTAGAGCCAGATCAATGTACGCTTGTACCGGATGACCCAAATCAGCTAACGTCTGATCATGGCTGGAACATTGCTCGAGACCAAGACGCATTGCGCCCAGTGATAGCAAAATTAAAAGCGAAAGGTATTCGTGTTGTATTGTTTATGGATCCTGATGCCGAAAATATGGCCTTAGCAAAAGAGGTTGGTGCTGATCGGGTTGAGCTTTATACAGAAGCGTATGCCAATGCTTATGGGAAAGAAGGCTTTGATGATGTTCTGGCTGCTTACCAAAAAACAGCTCAAGCTGCCTTAGAGGTTGGGTTGGCGGTGAATGCCGGCCATGATTTAGATTTAAATAATGTCCAGGCTTTGTGTGAGCAAGGTAGAATAATGGAAGTATCGATTGGGCATGCACTTACCGCAGAAGCATTAGATCTTGGTTGGGACAATGTTGTGAAAGCATACCTGGCTAAATTGGCGTAATGACAAGATGCAGGCAGAAAAAAGGGCGTATTGTGGTGGCTGTGGTTTTTTAGTGACACAGTGTGTTTGTGAATGGGTGCCTAGGCTTTCAACTCACTTAAACATAGTCATCTTACAAGACCCGAAAGAGGCTAAGCACGCGAAAAATACTGTATCACTCGTGCGGTTAGCTTTGACGTCAGTGGAATGTATTTCAACAGTAAATGTAGACGTTTTAAAAAAGGTATTATTACAGAAAGATCCTGCTAAATGGCGTCTGGTTTTTCCTTGTGATACCGCTGTTGCAGTGGAGTCTATCGAGGCGGAAGAGGCGACTGAGATTGAAGGGTTGATTTTCATTGATGCGACTTGGCGTAAGGCCAAAAAGCTGTATTTTACAGAGCCCTTGTTGCGTATTTTTGGGGCTGTTAGTTTTTCACAGCCGCCGGTGGGTCAATATAAGATTCGCAAGTCGCCAAACGATGCGTCTTTATCCACCTTAGAAGCGTGTGCTTATAGTATTGAGCAAGTAACAGGGGATAATATGCAACCGCTACGAGAATTTATGTTGGCGGCGCAAGAGTGGCAATGGAGAAAACAACCGTTGAGTCATCGTCATGATGGTTGACGGTTTTTATAAGTAGCGGCCCTCATGACCATATAAAAGAGAAATTAGAGCATATTATGAGCAAACAAACAGAGATTGAAGCCGCCGTTTTACGTCGCCTTTTGAAGCATTTAGATGATAACAAGTCAGTACAAAATATCGATCTGATGAATTTGGCTGGTTTTTGTCGTAACTGCTTGAGTAAATGGTATATGGCTGAAGCCGAGCAGCAAGGCGTTAAAATAGATTACGATGACGCTCGAGAGTTCGTGTATGGCGAACCCTATGACACTTGGAAAGCTAAGTATCAACCAGAAGCCACTGCAGAACAGCTGACCGCTTTTAATGCAAAGTCTAAGTCCGATAAGTAAATTTGATATGAAAAAACGATTCAATTCGTTTTTTTCTTTTCTAAGTCGCGCCAAACGGTTTGTTTGCGTGCTTCTTATTGTGTGTTTCATTCCACCGTTATGGTTGTATGCCGATGTTTCAGAGAAATATCGTACATTGGCCAAGCAGACGGGTGTTATCTATGGTTCGAGCGCGGAGAAGCGCATCTTGGCGTGGCGCCGCCTGATAGATGACTCTAAATCACTGTCAATTGTCGATCAGCTTACGCAAGTCAATAATTTTTTTAATCAAATGGATTTTGTTGACGATATTAAGTTGTGGGGTAAAGAAGATTATTGGGCAACACCCATTGAATTTTTGGGAATGCAAGCAGGCGACTGTGAGGACTTTACCATCGCAAAATATTTTACGCTTAGAGAGCTTGGGGTTCCAGATGAACAGCTGCGTTTGGTATACGTTAAGGCGTTAACGCTCAATCAGCATCATATGGTGTTAGCGTATTATCATAAACCAACCTCCATCCCCGTTTTGCTCGACAACATTGATAAAGAATTAAAACCCGCGTCAAAGCGTAATGACTTGTTGCCTATCTATTCGTTTAATGCTGAAAACTTATGGCTTTCAAAAGAAAAAGGGCGCGGTGTGTTGGTAGGAGGCTCATCACGATTGAGCTTATGGACAGATTTAAATAATCGACTTAATACGATTACAAATTAGGAGAACATAGATGACGCTGTTCCGCCAATTAATGATGACGATAATCGCCATATTCTCACTGATGCTTGCGGTTGTGATGGGCATCAACTTTAACACGACAAAAGGCTATTTAGTCGGGCAGTTGGAGTCTACAACGCAGGACTCAGCAACATCGTTAAGTATGTCTGTGTCAGATTTTATGGCGTTAGAGGATTATGTGTCTGTTGAAAGTAGCATCAATGCGGTGTTCGACAGTGGGTATTTTTCTGAGGTACGAATTCACGTTTACAATAATGATGAGAGTATTGTTCGCTCAAACGAAACTAAGATTGACGGTGTCCCTAATTGGTTTATTGATCTTATTGACTTTGAGGTTCCTGTTGCAAAAGCGGTGATTTCAAATGGCTGGAGTGAGCTCGGTCAGGTCTATATTACGGGCAGTGCTGGGTATGGTTACAATCAACTTTGGCTTGCTTCACGTGACTTGTTAGTATCATTTTTTGTTATTGGTTTGATTACGCTGATTTTAGGAAGTATTGCGTTACGTTATTTATTTAGACCTTTAGCAGAGCTTGAAAAACAAGCTGAGGCAATACAGCAGCGTCGCTTTATTAAGGTGATTGATGTCCCCAAGACCCGAGAGCTGAAATCTGTTGTTCTGTCGATGAACCGTATGGCTGAAAAGTTAAAGAAAGAGTTTGCCGCTGAAGTGGAGACTGCACAATGGTTACAGGCTAAAGCATTTAAAGATCCTGTCAGTGGGCTAGGTAATCGACACTTTTTTGAAAATCAGATGAAATCGCATTTTTCTGAGAGAGAGCGAGGAATAGATGGTCTTGCATTGGTCAGTTTAACGGACTTGGCCAAACTTAATAACGAACGAGGCTATGAATCGGCGGATATGTTTATTCAGTCTGCTGCGGATATATTAGCCAGAAAAGTATTGAAAATTTCCTCTTATGTAACCTTGGCGCGCTTGTCTGGAGCTGATTTTGTTTTATTAATTCCGAATTTTGATCACGCTCAGCTTCAACAAGTTGTCGATGACGTTATGAAGGAGTTGATGGAATTGAATATTGCTTGCATCAGTTATTCCGCTTCTGTTGCTAACATTGGTGCGGTCACTATTGATGGTTCTGTGGAGCGCTCAAGCGCCATGTCGCAAGCAGATGCCGCATTACGTGAAGCGAAAGGTGAAGGCAGCAATACCTGTAAGGTATATGATCTCAATACAGGCCAAAGCATGGCTATTAGTCGTAGTTCCTGGAAAAAAATATTGGAATTAGCTATACAGAATCGATCTTTTAAGCTTAAAAAACAAAAGGTTGTGACCATAGATGAGTCTCCAATCACACTTCATGAGGAAGTGTTTATGGGATTAGAGCATGCAGGTAAACACTACCATGCAGGGTATTTTATTGGCTTAGCTGAGCAGTTTGATTTAGGAAGCCAAATTGATCAGGTGATTATTGGTCGAGTCATTGAATATATCAAGTCTCAGAAGTTGAAGGTTCCTTTAACGGTAAATTTATCCGCTTCTTCTTATACTAAGCCGGCCTTTATTGAGTGGCTAAACAAAACGTTAAGTCATCTTGAGGTCAGTGTGAAAAGTAAACTGATGTTTGAAATTTCAGAACAAAGCGTTTTGCTTGACGAGCAGCAAGCCAGCGAGTTGGCCCAAATGCTGAAGACACAAGGTGTCTTATTTGGTATTGATAATGTGGGTAAGCAGTTTTCGGCCTTTCAGTATTTGCAAAATCTTATGCCAGACTATGTCAAAGTGGACTCATCTTATACTCGTATGGCCGCTGGCAAAGAATCTGAATCCTTCTTTATGCATACGCTTTGCAAGATGTTCAATAGCTTAAACATCGAGGTTATTGCAACAGGAGTAGAAAACGAAAAGCAATTAGTTGCTTTAAAACGCTTTGACCTTGCTGGTGGGCAAGGGTTTATTATTGGGCGTGCGCAAGATATCTAAAAAAGATGAACTACTTATCTGACTTTAACGACAGTGATGGAGTCAAATCAAAGAGTCATCACTTCCTTCTATGTCATGGGTATCGACCATTAAGCTATCGTCTTGGCCATTGTGTACGCCACGTACCCATTTTCTACTAAGTAATTTCTTTTGGGCAGGCAAAGGTAGCTCGGTAAATTGTATTAGGCGTTTTGCTGATAAAAGATCGATTAAATCTTCTAAAATACGCATCATATCACTGTCTGATTCAGTCAGTATTTCTTGGGTGCTGGTGCTTGTCGCAGTGAATTTTTTTTCTAATATGCTCGCAACCGACGGTTCATTTGGTGCAACTAATAGTGAGTAGTCGTCTGATTGGGATGTGGCAACATCAATAATCTCACCATTTTCATTGATTTTTGCATATAGCATATTGATTTCCTTCTATGTTTCAATTTGTAGTAAGGTAATTACTTCGCTTCACATACTACCTAATACACTCTATTCTAAGCTATAGTTATAGGCATTGTATTGTTGCCTTGTAAATCAGATTTTTGGCAATTAAGGAGAAAAAAGAGTATGTCTGACTCCGACCGTTCGGAAAAGAACGCTTCGTCATCTGTAGAAAATGATTTTCACGAAGAAAGTGAAATCATCAACGGATCTGGCGAGGATATAATAGAGGAGCCAAACACAGAAGACTCTAAAGTCGATGACTTGCAATGGAAAACGCAAGGTGCGTCGTTAGAATACCCGAACCCACTACTAGATTGCCTCGTATTATTAAGTAAATACTTCCATAACCCCTATACGGCAGATGGCATTGCTGCCGGTTTACCTATTACCGATAATGCAATGACGCCTGACCTTTTTCTGCGTGCTTCTCAACGTATAGGAATCAGCTCACGCTTTGTTAAGCGTGCTCTAAAGAAAATCCCAGATATGGTGCTTCCCACCGTACTTTTGCTGAAAGACAAGCAAGCCTGTATTTTATTGGAAGTAGACAGTGTAAAGAAAACCGCCAAAATTCTTCGCCCTGAATCTGGAGAAGGTGAGATAGTACTGCCGCTAGCAGATCTTGATGAATCCTTTACCGGTTATTGTTTTTTTGTTCGTCCATTATATAAATTTGATAAACGTTCTGAAAAAAGTGACGAAGAAGAAGATAAAAAAGGCCATTGGTTTTGGGGGACGATTGCTGGCTCTTGGCGCATATACCGCGATGTCTTTATTGCCTCGTTACTCATCAATATCTTCGCAGTGGCGAGTCCGCTTTTTGTGATGAACGTGTATGACCGAGTTGTACCCAATAATGCGTTTGATACACTTTGGGTGTTGGCAATTGGTGCAGCAGTTGTCTACTTGTTTGATTTTTTATTGCGAACGCTGCGTGCTTATTTTATCGATATCGCAGGGAAAAAATCCGATATTTTGATATCGGCCAGCATTTTCGCCAAAGTCAGTAATATTACTATGGCGTCACGCCCCAAATCTGTTGGCGCGTTTGCTAAAAACCTTCAAGAATTTGAAAGTATTCGTGACTTTATAACGTCGGCTTCCATCACGACCTTAGTTGATATTCCTTTTATGTTTTTGATTATCGGCGTGATATGGCTTATAGGTGGCCCAGTTGCCTATATCCCCATTGTGACGATTGGATTGATCGTTTTATACAGCGTCATTATTCAAATACCGCTACGCCGTTCGATAGAAGAAGGTCAAAAAACAGCATCGCAGAAAAATGCGGTCTTGATTGAAAGTCTTTATAACGCTGAAAGCGTTAAGCTTAATAACGCGGAAGGTGTGTTTCAAAAACAATGGGAAAATGCCGTTGGAAATATCGCAGATTGGGGCGTAAAGACTCGTCAACTGTCTCAGTCCTCTTCTTCTTTTGCGATGGTGGCTCAGCAACTAACGACCGTGATCATTGTAATTGTCGGTGTTTATCAGATATCGGAAGGTAATATGAGTATGGGGGCCTTAGTTGCTGCCGTCATGTTAACTGGCCGAGCACTCGGTCCCATGGCGCAGGTCGCCAGTTTAGCGACGCGCTATAATCAAGCTAAATCGGCTTTTACTTCGCTTAATGAGATCATGGCCTCGCCGGTAGAAAAACCGGATAACGTTAAATTTGTTCATCGGGCTTTGTTTAAAGGTGAATTTCAGTTTGAAGCGGTTAACTTTTCTTATCCTGACCAAGAACAAGCCGCCGTGAGTGCTATTAATATTAATATTAAGCAGGGCGAAAAAGTAGCCATTATCGGACGTATTGGTTCAGGCAAATCGACGCTTGGCAAATTGATGACAGGGCTTTATACGCCGGACAGTGGTGCGATAAGGATTGATGGCGTGGACTTGCGTCAGGTTAACCCGACGGATCTACGTCGGAACATTGGTTCTGTTTCACAAGATGTTAATTTATTTTATGGCTCCATCAAAGACAACATAGTGATGGGGGTTCCTTACATGGAAGACGAGGCCATTATTCGAGCGGCAGACCTATCAGGCGTCTCTGAGTTTGCTAATCGAAAACCTAATGGACTGGACAGCATTGTTGGTGAACGTGGCGCGTTACTTTCTGGTGGTCAGCGACAAAGCATTGCGATTGCAAGGGCGTTATTGTTTAACCCACCTATTCTAATTTTGGATGAGCCGACAGCTTCAATGGACAATACGACTGAATCAAGAATGAAGCGTCGCTTAATAGAAGGGGTGAAAGACAAGACTCTTATACTTATTACACACAAGGCTTCTATGCTCGACATGGTTGACCGGATTATCGTAATGGATAATGGTCGCTTGATTGCTGATGGTCCAAAAGCGCAAGTACATGAAGCACTTCGTCAAGGCAAGTTGAAGGTCAGTTAATTATGAGTAAAAAATCCCCAATTTCACAAGATGACTTAGAATATTTGACGGACCGTAATGCGGCGTTAATGCTTAGAACCCCTAGGGGTGGCAGGATTATTTTGTGGGTTATTTTCATTTTCGTCGCGGCGGCTTTGGTGTGGGCTAATTACACGGCCTTGGATGAGGTTACGGTTGGTGAAGGTAAAGTCATTCCTACCAGTCAGGTGCAGCAAATACAAAACCTTGAGGGTGGTATCCTAAAAGAAATCAATGTCAAAGTTGGCCAAGTTGTTGAAAGTGGCCAGGTTTTAATGACTATTGAAAACACGGAAGCGTTGTCGTCTTTACGAGAGCAGCAAGCCGAGTTTATCAACTTACAAGTACGAGCGACTCGTCTGCAAGCGGAATCTTATAGTGTAGAGCCTGAATTTGATGCGGACGCTAAGGAACAATATCCTCTAGTCGTCAATCGAGAATTAGATTTATACAATAATCGATTAGAATCTTTGCGCACTAACCAAGCGAGTTTTCAGCAGCAAATTGAGCAAAGGAAACAAGAGATTGTTGAGCAACAAGCAAAGTTAGACAACTTAAAACAGAGCTATGTATTTTCGAAAGAAGAACTAGATTTAACGCGTCCTGCTTTTGAACAAGGTGCTGTTTCTAGAGTTGAGCTGTTGCAACTTGAGCGTCAAGTGAACCAATTACAAGGGGATTTGGAGGCGACTCAATTGGCAATTCCTCGCGCTCGCTCCGCACTGAAAGAAGCGCAAAGTAATTTAGCCGAGAGTGATGCACAGTTTCGCGCAGAGGCTCAGGAGGATTTAACAGGCGTTAAAAGTAAGTTGGATCAGCTTAAAGAAGTCAGTGTTTCACTTGAAGACAAAGTTTCCAGAACACAAGTTCGATCCGTACTAAAAGGGATTGTAAAACAAATTCAGTTAAATACTGTCGGCGGGGTCATAAAGCCCGGTATGAATTTGATGGAAATCGTACCCATTGAAGACTCGTTGTTGATTGAAGCGAAAGTTCGCCCTGAAAATATTGGCTTTATTAAACCTGGCCTTAGTGCTGTGGTGAAGCTTTCCGCTTATGATTTTGCTATTTTTGGCGGTTTGCATAGCACGGTGGAAAATATCAGCGCGGATACTATTCTTGATGAAGAAGGGAACAGCTTCTTTTTAGTCAGAGTTAGAACCGATAAAAACTATTTAGGGACAAAGCAGGCCCCGTTGCCGGTTATTCCAGGTATGCAAGCGAGCGTAGATATTATTACGGGTAAAAAGACCTTACTCGATTACTTGCTAAAACCTATTTTAAAAGCCAAACAAAATGCGCTTCGTGAGCGATAATTACAAAAAACCTTTTAGGAGCGCTAATCAGTAACAAATGTTAACACTTTAGATTTTTTTGCTGGTTAGAATACTTGGATTGCACTTGATAAGGCGAGATTGATTTTGAAAATTTTGTGTTGGAATACAGATAAAGCCGTATGGAAGCATTGGAATCAAGTGATCAATGCGGATGTATCATTGGTTCGAGTCGAAGCATTAGATGATATGTATGAAACGCTTCAAACGACATCGTCAGAATTTAAATATTGTTTTATTTTTTTACAAGACAAGTCGTTTTCGAAGCAGGTTGAGGATGTGGTTGCATTGCGGTCAGCTTTTCCAAATCAGAAAGTTATTGTGTTTCCCAATCAAACTAGCCAAGCGGCGGCGTTAAGGCTTTTCTCTGTTGGTGTGAGTGGGCAATGTGCACCTTATATTGGTAAAGAGCAATTGGATCTGGTGTTGTCTGTCGTCGACTCTGGTGAGATTTGGGGTGGGAAAATATTTATTCAGCAACTTATTCAGCAATCTGCAACCACGGCGCAAGTTAATGAAAGTGAACTGGAAGACTTATCTGAGCGCGAATTGAGTGTGGCTCAATGTATAGCGAAAGGATGGTCGAACAAAAAAATCGCCCTTGAAATGGACATTACCGAGCGCACGGTAAAAGCACATTTAACGTCTATCTTTAAAAAAACAAACACAAAAGACCGATTAGCTTTGGCCTTGTTAGCACAGAATTATTACTCTGTGCTTTAATTTAGTTCTTGTTGGGTTGTGCATCGCACTGCTTTCGTTCGTTATGCCTCTTAAATTTATTCCTTCACCGTTATATTCACTATAGAGCTCCTTTAATGGGGCCTTTGCTCTCTATTTGTCTTTAATTTTCGTGTCTCGAAATGGCGCATATTTTGCAGTATCTCTAAATGTATTTTTACGTTTTTAAGAGAGTGCACCATGTCTGCGCCCCCAATAAAAGAGTTAACCGTGATGCTTGTTGATAACGAGCCAGCCAGAGCCGCTATTGTTGAGCAAGCGATGATTGATAGCGGTTATCGCGTTATTAGACGTCTTGATAATGCTAAAAATCTGACCGAGGCAGTAACTGAATCTCAACCTGATATGGTCATTATTGATATCGAATCCCCTGATCGAGATGTGTTGGAAAATATGTCGCGACTCACTCAAAATAATCCTCGCCCCATTGTGATGTTTGCTGAAGAAGATGACTCTCATCATGTTGCAGCGGCTATTAGGGCAGGTGTTAGTGCGTATGTGGTAGACGGAGTCAAAAGCGGCAGTGTCAAAGCCATACTGCAAGTTGCGATTGCGAGATTTCGTGAATTTCATGCACTGCGTTCTGAATTGGAGACGGTGAAAAGTCAGCTTGAAGATAGAAAATTGATAGACAAAGCGAAAGGCTTGATTATGAAACATCAAAAATGTGATGAACCTGCTGCTTATCAAGCCCTTAGAAAGCTGGCGATGGATCGCAGTCAGCGTATGACCGACGTTGCTCGAAATATCATATCGGTAATGGAATTAATGGGAGGTTCAAAGTGAACCTAAATAAACCAATGAACATTATTCTTAATAGCGAGCCTGTCCGGGTGGGTTTTATCCCATTAATTGATTGCGCCCCTTTTGTTATTGCTCATGAAAAAGGCTTCTTCATTCAGGAAGGGGTTGAGGTTGTTCTTTCTAAAGAAGCGTCTTGGGCCAGTATTCGAGATAAAGTCGCGTTCAATTTACTGGACGGTGCACATATGTTGGCGTCTATGCCAATTGCGGCCAGTTTGGGTATTGGTACGATTAAAACTGCCATGCAAACCAGCTTTACCGTTAGTCATAATGGCAATGGTATTACGATTGGCAATGCTTTGTATGAACAGCTTCAACAATACGCTAATTCATCTGCTGAGATTCGTTCCGGTATTGCATTAAAAAGATACATAAACAGTCGTGATCCACAATCTGAGCCACTGCGTTTTGCGATGGTTTACCCTTACTCTTCTCATAATTATCAATTGAGAGACTGGCTTAGTTGCGCGGGAATTGATTCAGACAAAGAGGTTCAGATTATTGTCGTCCCACCGGTAAAAATGGTGGATAGCCTAAAAAAGGGTGAAATAGATGGCTATTGTGTTGGCGAGCCTTGGAACAGTCTTGCGGTAGAGCAAGGCGCCGGTCATATGCTGGTTACTGGCTATGAAATTTGGGGGAGTACGCCGGAAAAAGTTTTTGGTGTCAATTCTATCTGGGCAGAGACAAATCCAAAGATTCATCTTGCAATGATTCGAGCGTTAGAGAAAGCCTGTACTTGGGTGGATGAGCTCGAAAATCGAACCGAGCTCTTGAATATATTAAGCCATCCAGATTATCTGAATTGCACCATGGAGCAGTTGGTTTATGGGTTTGGCTCCATTAAGCCGAAAGGGCAGTTTGATTGGCCGATGGACGCGTATCAGCGATTTTCGGGGCACGAAACTAATAAGCCTTTACCCAGTTATGCTTTATGGATTATGGCGCAGATGCATCGTTGGCAGCAATTAACTCAAGTGAGGTCACTTAATAATGTGGCGGAACAAGTATATCGACAAGACCTTTATTACCAAGCGTTAGGGCTTGAGGTTGAACGGGACGATTCGTGGCGTTTATCTACTCAAGAAGAGTCAGAGTGGTTAGATGCGGTTGTGTGCGGAAAAATTCGTTTACACCCAGATGGCATATTGAAAGGGTTTGTTAAATAACGTGTCTTTTTATAGTGCGCCGCGCATGGAAATAGGGCGTAAGCGACGGTGGTTCATGTTGTGCGTACTTATAAAAGCGAAGAGTTTGAATAAAAACCAATAAAATCAGTGTCTTATTTTTATTGGCACGCCGTATGCTTTATTTTAGAAATAAGGTTAAATATATAGAACTTACTGTATGTTTTTCGAATTTACATCTTGGTGAAATGAGCAACGATGCTTAATTGTCACCCACATTACAGATAGTTCAATGTAGAACTATTTATGAATGGCAAAGGCGCCTGTGAACACATTTTTGTGATTCACATGCGCCTTTTTTGTTTTTATCACTTTTCTAACGCGGAGCATGGCTATGACTATGAGATCTTTTAAAGCGGCTTTATC
>CAXBGJ010000081.1:0-13359 GCA_963975045.1 uncultured Marinomonas sp.
TATGTCATTAAGTGTATAAAGTTTACTTATGACATCCTTGCTTCATTATTGATAAAATGTCAGTCTTAGCCTTCTTGGGCAAAGGTACATAACTTATTTTTTCTTTATAATTTATATATTTACTTCGATCATCCTAGTTAATTTTCTATTATAGAGGTTGTGGATAGAGTACCTCGGCAGGACATGAAAAATTTAAGTGAGTAGTAATGGGCGTCGTACTTTCTAAATCACTATTTATAAAGCAAGCAGTTTTAACCTTAGCACTCGCGATTGTTTTAAGTTTGGTCAGTAGTGGTATTCAATTTATTGATGGAATTCGATATCAGAAGCAACAGATAGATCAAGACTTTGATGAATTGCTGGCTGTGGTCGAAAAACCACTGTCTGAGGCGGTTTTTCGGCTAGACGTTACTTTTGCTCAACACCAGATTGATAGCTTGCTATTAAGCCCATCTATTGCCCATGTGGAAGTTCGAGACGAAGCGGGAGTCTTATTTGTTCACTCAACCGCAGCAAAACGCCATTTTTCCGTTTCCCATTCATTGGCCGATTATTTTTTACCTGACTTACAGGATTATAAGCGTCAATTGCGCTTAGAATCACCGTTTTTTCAAGCTGGGTATTTGCTAGTCCTACCAGAGAAACGTCATTTGCTCGATAGAATATTCAAAGGGCAACTTTCCATACTGATTTATAATCTATTCAAAGATGTGTTATTGGCCTCTTTGATCTCATTGGTCTTCTACTTTTTAGTAACGCACCCTTTAAAGCGTTTGACAGAGTCCTTGTCAACGGTAGGCTACAATGAAAAGCTATCTTTACCAAAGTCATTTTATCGACGCCATAAATCGGATGAATTAGGGCATTTGCATTCCACTTTTTCTTTGCTTTGGAATAAATTAAATACGGCGCTTAGTGATTTGGAGCGCAGTGATAGCCATACAAAAGCGATGATAGAACACGCGGCAGATGGTATTTTGTTGTTGGACGAAAACAATAAAATAACTCTGGTTAATACTGCAGCTGAATTCATGTTGAAAATGAAGGGTGAGACACTTAAATCTCTTTCTTTGGAAACCTTGCATGCCTCTTCATCGTGGGGGGAATTTTCAGAAGCTTTGAACTCACTTCAAATCGATGCTCCTCGTACGGTTGAAACACTGTATCAAATACAAAATATTGAATTACCTGTCGAAATACGGCTAGCAAAGTACAAAATACAAGACAAAGTAGAAATTTTGATGCTAATTCGTGATGTTTCTGAACGCAAACAAACAGAAGCGCATATTCATTATTTGGCGTATTACGATTCAGTCACGAACCTGCCTAATCGTCAATATTTAGCAGATAAACTTCGTGAAACGCTACAGCGTAAGCAACCAGTTCCGAGCTCTTCTGCGGTGGTGTTTATGGATCTCGATAGATTTAAGACGATTAATGATTCACTTGGGCATAATGTAGGCGATCAGCTACTGCTTTGTGTGGCGTCACAACTTTCTTCTCTTATCGACGATAATATTATTTTTGCGCGAATGGGCGGTGATGAATTCGCTTTTTTATTGACTAACCTAGGCGACAATAAAGAGCAGGTTGAAAAAGTCATAAACGAGTTCGCTAAAAGTATTATGTATGCGTGTCAGCAAGTTAAAAAAGCAGGTCACCATGAAGTTCATATAACTGCGAGTCTAGGTGCCACTATATTTGGGGGCTCTGAATGTTCAGAAGAAATTATTTTAAAACAAGCGGACACTGCGTTATATCGAGCAAAAGAATGTGGGCGTAATACTTTTGCCTTGTATAAAAAAGAAATGCAGGCCGTTTCTGATGCTCGTCTAGAGATGGAGAAAGCGCTTCATCATGCAACAGAGTTTAAGTTGTTTGAATTGTATTATCAGCCGCAAATCAATGACCAAAACGAGTTAATTGGTGCCGAAGCGCTTATCCGTTGGAAGGATGATAAAAAAGGCTTTATTTCTCCTGCAGAATTTATTCCTGTGGCAGAAGAAATTGGACTCATTGTTGAAATTGGAGGCTGGGTTTTGAATGAAGCCTTATCGCAAGTAGCGATTTGGTTGCAAGAGGGTAAGTGGCAAGAGTCTTGGCGTATTTCTATTAATGTGAGCCCCATTCAGTTTCAGCAAGCAGGCTTTTTACCCATGTTAAAAGCTCAGTTACAAAAGCATGATGTGCCTGCATGTTGTGTTGATCTTGAAATTACAGAAAATATGTTATTAAACAACCTCTCTTCTAGCCTAGAGAAAATGAATGCAATAAAAAGTTTGGGGGTTTATCTTTCAATCGATGATTTTGGTACAGGTTACTCTTCTCTTAAATATTTAAAATCGTTACCCATAGACAGACTGAAAATCGATCAATCTTTTGTACGTGATTTATTAACAGATAAAAGTGACGAAGCGATTGTTCATGCCGTTATTGCGATGGCCAAAGCCCTTAATATCGAAGTGCTTGCGGAAGGTGTCGAAACACTTTCGCACTATGACCGGTTACGCGAGATAAACTGCTTTTGTTATCAAGGTTATTATTTTGGCCATCCTTTGCCGCCAGACAAGTTTGTTGCTGAATTTGTTCATGATTTAACCACGTTGAAGCCTTCTTTTTAGCGTACTATACCGAGTTAATTTTTCATTCAACTTTAAGGGCTAGGCATGGATTTTTTGTCATCATTAGCAACGCTAACCATTCAATGGGGAGCTTTGTTATTTGTTTTCTTACTCTTTATCACCTTAATTTCTGTTGCGGTGATGTATTGGGTTGATAAGTATCAAACGGTTCATACCATCCGACGAAACTATCCGTTCTTTGGTCGATTCCGTTATCTTTTTGAACATCTAGGTGAGTTTTTCCGCCAATATTTTTTCGCAATGGATCGAGAAGAAAGGCCGTTTGACCGAGCTGAACGGTCATGGGCCTATCGTGCCGCTAAAAAAGTAGATACCACCATTGCCTTCGGTTCCACTCGTTCTCTTGAAACACCGGGAGATATTTTCTTTTTAAACTGTGCTTTTCCAACCTTGGATGAAGATGCGGCTCAGCCCAAAGAGATTTGTATTGGCGAGCACACCGCCAAAAAGCCGTATCGAACACAATCTGTTGTTAATATTTCAGGGATGAGTTTCGGCGCCCTGTCTAAACCCGCGGTTCAAGCCTTATCAAAAGGGGCTCGAAAAGCGGGTATTTGGATGAACACAGGTGAGGGTGGATTATCGCCTTATCATCTTGAAGGTGGCTGTGATCTTGTTTTTCAGATTGGTACCGCTAAATACGGTGTACGAAATCAACAAGGGCATTTAGATGACACTAAATTGGTGAGCCTTGCTAATCACGAAAATGTGAGAATGTTCGAAATTAAAATGAGCCAAGGGGCGAAACCTGGTAAAGGTGGAATGCTCCCCGGTGCAAAAGTGACAGAAGAAATTGCTCATACTCGTGGTATTCCTGCTGGTCAAGATTCCATTAGTCCTAATGGTCATCCCGATATAAAATCCATCGATGACTTATTAAATATGATTCACCATGTTCGTCAAGTCACGTCTAAGCCCGTTGGCTTCAAAATGGTAGTGGGCGACTTGAAATTTTTTGAAACTCTATGTGAATTGGTGCATAAAAAAGGCATCGATTATTGTCCAGATTTTATCACCATCGACAGTTCTGATGGTGGAACAGGCGCGGCACCTCAGCCGTTAATGGATTATGTTGGCATGCAGTTGCGTGAAAGCTTACCGACTGTCGTAAACATTGTGACGTCTTATGGTTTGCGTCGTTATATTAAAATCATTGCGTCGGGTAAACTGATTGTGCCGGGTAAAGCGGCTTGGGCATTGAGCGCGGGTGCTGATTTTGTGGTGACCGCACGAGGATTCTTGTTCTCACTGGGTTGTATTCAAGCGTTGCAATGCAATAAAAACACCTGTCCTACTGGGATTACGACACACAATCCTGATTTACAACGGGGCTTAGTGGCGGCTGAAAAGTCTGAACGGGTGGCGAATTACGCGGCCGAGTTATTGCACGGTATTGGCATGATTGCACACTCTTGCGGTGTTAAAGAGCCAAGAGAATTGACTCGATCTCATGTTCGTATTATTGAAAATCAAAGTCGTTCTAATTTATTTTCAGACATAAATCCAATGCCTAACGTACGACCTGAGTTTATTAATATGACTGAGTTTCAAGAAGCGGTGACCATGGAAGATCGTTTACAGTAAGAAATATTATGGCGATAGTAACGCGCAATGGCTCCAGTTAGCTAAAAACGTTTTATTATCGTCATTTTTTCTCCTAATGCTAAGTATATGGCTCAATCGTAGGGCTTCGTATTTACTTTTAGTCTGTGTGCTGTATTTTTTAACTTCATAATTGCTGCTAGGAGTTCTTATGTCTGCCTTATTTCATTACGCTTTTCATGTCACTTCTTTAGAAGAAACTCGCCTTTTTTATACGCAAGTTTTAGGTTGTGTTGAGGGGCGAAGTACCGAAACGTGGATCGATTTTGATTTTTATGGTCATCAGTTGTCTTTGCATCTGGGTTTACCAAGTCCGACAACGAAGACGGGTCGAGTAGGTGATCACCTTGTTTCTATGCCACATTTCGGTTTGATTTTGCCTCTGGATGAGTGGCAAAAAGTAGCAAAGCGTCTAACCGAAACGAATGTGGCTTTTGAGCTTGCTCCAAGTGTGCGTTTTGAGGGGCTGCCTGGTGAGCAATGGACGATGTTCTTTAAAGACCCAAGTGGTAATGCCATTGAGTTAAAAGGATTTAGAAACCTGTCTCAGGTGTACGAAAAATGATCCCTTTTGTGAGCCGTATTGATCCGTTAGAACAAGATGCTTGGATTAAAACCTTATCAGTCGCCATGCCCGATGAAGTGATACTACCTTTTGCTGATTTAACGGCAGCGCAAAAGCAGCTGTGCGATGTGGCTATTGTTGCCAATCCTGATCCTCAAGATCTGCTAGCACTTCCTGCCTTAAAGTGGGTTCACAGTATGTGGGCAGGGGTTGAGCGTATGATGAATGAATTATCTTCACCACCGTTTTCAATTGTGCGATTGATTGATCCGGATTTGGCGAAAACCATGTCGGAAGCGGTGCTGGCTTGGACGTTATTTCTTCATCGAGATATGCCAGCGTATGCCAAACAACAAGCTAAACAGTTATGGCTGCAGCAACCTATGGTTCGCGCACAAGACCGTCGAATTGGTGTGTTGGGGCTGGGAGAATTGGGTAAAGTGAGTGCTCAACGTTTGGCACAGAATGGTTTCTCTGTCTCAGGATGGAGCCGGAGTGCCAAACAAATAGACGACATAACGTGTTTTCATGGTGACGATGGGCTGATGGCGTTATTAGGTCAAAGTGATATTCTGGTGTGTCTGTTGCCTTTGACAATGGAAACGAAAGGTTTGTTGAGTCAACAAACTTTATCGCGACTCCCAGAGGGTGCAAAGCTGATTAACTTTGCTCGTGGGCCTATTATTGATGATGACGCTTTACTTGTTATGCTTGATGAAAATCATATATATCATGCGGTGTTGGATGTTTTCATGCAGGAACCATTGCCCGTCAATCATCCATATTGGCAAAATGCTTCTGTGACAGTCTTGCCGCATATTTCGGCGCCAACTCACCCTGTTAGTGCTAGTGACATCGTTGCGAGTAATATAAAAAACTTCCGATTAACGGGTGATATACCTCCTGCTGTCGATCCTGTTCGAGGTTATTGATTCTAGTGTTAAGCGCTGTAATTTGTGTGTAAAAAATATAAAAAATGGAGCCAACTATGCCACATTGTATCCTTGAATACAGTCAAAATTTAGAACAAGAAGTGCCACCAGTTGACCTACTGGAAGTGATAAAAGGCGCTTGTATTGCATCCGCTCTTTTTTCGGTGGAAGACATTAAACTTCGTAGCTTTCCTTATAAAAGCTTTATAACGGGTGGGCAAGAAGATGCTTTTATTCATGTGACATTACGAATGTTGTCTGGGCGTACTTGCGAACAAAAAAAGCGACTATCTCATTTGGTTTTAGAATCATTAACACAATTTTCATTAAAGGATGTTAGTTTTTCGGTTGAAGTATGTGATATGGATCGTGATACCTACGCTAAAAAAGTGGTTCATTCTGAATAGTCATGGCAAATATTCTCGTCAAAAAGGTTTTAAATAATGAAAATCACCATGTGCTCAATGTTGCTTCTTCCAAGTTTACTTTGGGCTCAAGTTGAATCTTCTGAAGTAGACGATAGCTCAAAGGTCGAGACTGATAACGTATTCGTTACGGTAGAGGAAGAGAATGAACCTTATTCACCTGAAGAGCCAGAAGTGCCAGAGTCGATTGCAAAACGTGCCAAAGAGGCGAATGGCTTGTTTCAGCAAAGGGAAGACAGGGAAAAAGCCTCGGTAAACAATCCATTTGTTATGACGCCATATAAACCGAATTATTTTTTGCCTTTTGCTTATACTTCTAATCCCAATGATCGTGCTTTTTTAGGTGATGATAGTGAATCGGAAAGTTTGCAAAGTGTGGAGTTTAAATTTCAGTTGAGCATTAAGTTTCCTGTTGCTTATGATATTGTCGGGCGAAATAGTAGTTTATGGTTTGCCTATACTCAACAAGCCTACTGGCAGGCTTATAACAGTGATATCTCTGCGCCTTTTCGTGATACTAATCACGAGCCTGAAGTCTTTATTGTCACCAAGCCGAAGCACAGTTATTTGGGTATTAAACCAGAATACGTTTCATACGGTTTTAATCATCAATCGAATGGCCAATCAGGGGATTTATCCCGCTCTTGGAATCGATTCTACATAGATTTTTTGTTTGAGACAGGCAATACCGCGTTCTCTTTTAAGCCTTGGTATCGAATCTCTGAAAGTTCAAAAGTAGATGACAATCCTAATATCGAAAAGTATTTCGGTTATGGTGAGTTGAATTTGATACATGTTATCGATGATTACAGCATTGACATCATGCTGCGAAATAACCTTAAGTCGTCGGATAATAGAGGCGCATTTCAAGTTGGCTTTAATTTTCCTCTATGGGGAAAAACACGGGGCTACATTCAATATTTTAATGGCTACGGTCAATCTCTATTGGACTATAACCATCAGACTCAATCCCTTGGCATTGGGATTATGCTAACCAACTGGCTGTAGTTTGAAGATTTATCGTGTCCATTGAATTTAATGAATGGCGCGCCTGTTGTTGGTGAAGTGCCTCTGTGTTACACAGACATTCGATCTGGGCCAAAAGGTGAAACCTTTGAGTATGCTTTGAACAGCAGTAATAAAAAAGCGAGGCCTGAAACGATGATCGCGCTATTTCAAAAAGTGAAGTAATTAATTCGCTTACTATCAAAAAAAAGTGCCGCGTCATTACGAGGCATTTTTTTGTCTGTGCTTTACTCTGTAAGGGTGTCATTAAGTTGTCACCTAAGTGCCACGGAACTGACATTTTACTGGTCTATGTTGAAAGTAAGACAAAATCAGTGAGGTGATAAAATGAACATACTCCAAAACATTCATGCATTTGATGTACAGACTTTCTATTGGTGTATGGCACGCAAACATAGAGCTAAGTTAACCCAGATAGGGCGCGCTATTTCGTTTTCAGCGGATGGCCCTATGTATGCCTTGATTGCCGTACTAGTTTGGCTGGCAGGATTCGAGACATTGGTTTGTGTACTAGCCTTTGGTTTCTTGATTGAACGCGCCGTGTATTTTATTTTAAAGCGAGGTTTTAAGCGTCATCGTCCAGCCGATGCGTTAGATGACTTTAGTAGTTTTATTATTCCATCCGATCAATTCTCTTTTCCATCAGGTCATACCTCTGGCGCATTTTTTATTGCTTTTTGTTTGAGTGAATGGTTTCCAAGTTTGAACATGATGTTGTATTTCTGGGCCGCTAATGTCGGTTTATCACGTATTTTTCTAGGTGTGCATTTTCCTACGGATACGGTGATTGGTGCTTTATTAGGCAGCGCCTGTGCCGCAGTGGCAATTGGAGCCTTAGTATGAAAATTCTTTATGGTGTTCAAGGTACGGGAAATGGTCATATTACCCGAGCAAGAGCCATGGCGGCAGAAATGCATGCAGCAGGCTTCAAGGTGGACTTTGTGTTCTCCGGTCGTCCACCGGAAGACTATTTTGATATGGCGGTATTTGGTGACTATCGAACGTTTCAAGGCTTGAGCTTTGTCGCCCGAAATGGACAGTTAGATTTGTATTCCACCTGCAAAAATGCGCATTTTTTTATGCTGTATCGAGACATTCGTACACTAGATACACGAGGTTATGATTTAGTGATCACCGATTTTGAGCCTATCGTTGCTTGGGCTGCTAAACGTCAGGGGGTGCCTTGTATTGGTTTTGGCCATCAATATGCGTTTAAATATGATATACCGCGTTATAAAAAGAATATTATTGCACAATGGATTATGTCGAATTTTGCACCCGCGGGTACGCAATTAGGCGCTCATTGGCATCATTTTGGTTATCCTATTCTACCTCCTCTTATCCATGCTCAAGAAATGAAGAACATCTCTGATCCTGATCAAGTATTGGTGTATCTACCTTTTGAAAACAGTGAAGCAGTACTGGATTGGCTTGATGGCGTTCCTAACTATCATTTTCGCTTTCACTGTAAAGATATAGAGCCCGGTATTTATGGGAATGTGGAAGTATTTCCATTTGGTCGTGAGTTGTTTCAAAAAAATTTAAGTGAATGCGAATCTGTGTTGTGTAATGCCGGATTTGAATTGAATTCGGAGGCGTTGCAACTGGGTCGGCGCATTCTAGCGAAGCCGTTAAAAGGGCAAATAGAGCAATATTCCAATGCCATTGCGTTAGATTTGTTAGGTATTGCCAAAACGAGTGACGTTTTGAGTTCGCAGATTATTCAAGATTGGTTGGAAACGAGCCGAGTGGTTCAAATTTCATATCCAAATGTTGCCCGCGCTGTGGTGGCTTGGCTGCAATCGAATAACGATACGAGTATGGTGGATTTGTGTGAGTCGTTGTGGCGGCAAACTCCGAATGTGCGCGGAATCGACTTTACATACAATAAAGACACTTCTGAGAATAACGAAAAAAGCGTTACGGCCTAATATTCTGGCCGTAACGCTTGGTCGTAACATTTCGTTTCATGTTTTATTAGGCGTTTAATGTCTTATTAAAGAATTGAATCGTACGCTCCCAAGCAAGCTCGGCGTTTTTCTCTTGATAACGCGCTGTAGAATCATTATGAAAACCATGGTTTGCAGTAGGGTAAACATAGGCGGTGTAATCGACCTTATTTGCCTTGAGCGCTTTTTCGTAATCTGGCCAAGAATCATTCACACGTTTATCCAACTCAGCAAAGTGCAGCTGTAATGGCGCTATTATTTTGTCTATGTTGGATTTGGCTGGTGTACCGTAATAAGGCGCACCGGCTTGAATGGTATCCGGCATCGCAGCGACTAAAGCGTTGGTTAAATAACCACCAAAACAGAACCCCACCATACCAACTTTTCCTGTGCTAAATGAATGATTCTTTAGTAGGGTTGCTGCATCCATGAAGTCACCTTCGATTTTATTGCCGTCCAGTGTTTTCTGCATGGCGCGGCCCTCGTCATCGTTTCCAGGATACCCCCCTAATGGGAAAAGTGCATCCGGCGCGAAAGCGATAAATCCCGCTTTAGCGAGACGTCGAGCCACATCTTCAATATACGGATTAAGGCCACGGTTTTCATGAGCGACAAGTACGGCCGGCGCTTTATTGGTCATGTCTACGTCTTTAGGAATGACGAGGTAGCCACGCGCTTTACCATGGCCGTTTGGCGAATCAAATTCTACGTAGCTGGCTGTAATCTCAGGGTCATTAAAGGAGACTTGTTCTGCAAGCGCATAGTCTGGTGTTAACGCGCCAGCGATCACGGAAAGCGTGAGCCCGGTGACGCTGAGTGTGCCAAGTCGAGATAAAAAAGTACGGCGATCAATGTCGCCATGAGCATATTCGTCGTACCAATCAAACGCTTCTTGAGGGATATTCTTGCTGGATGGAGCGCTTGGGATCGATTTAGCTGTCGGTAAGGTCATCACAATTCCTTCTTTTGTCGGGTTAATTTGTATGAGCAACGCATTGTTTAGAACTTATTAATGAAAAGTGGTTCAATGTATACGTATAAAAAAAGACATTAGATGGCATAGATTGATCTTTTTTTTACAAACATACGTAACTAAATTTAGCAGAAATAAAATATAGGCCTTTATTAGATTATATTTTTTCATCTGCTTAATGAAGATAACTCAGTAGGAACGGATACTAATGATGCGTAAAATGCCAATTATTATCACTGGCGGAGCTCAGCGCCTTGGTCTTGCCTGTGCAACGTCATTGGTCACGCAAGGGTACCGCGTGATTATTACTTATCGTCGTGAACGAAAAGACATCGCCGAGCTGGAAGCGCTGGGTATCACGTGTGTTCAAGCCGATTTTTCAAGCAGTGCGGGTGTCGATTCCTTTATTGAACAAATACAGCATCAATATTCGGCGTTGGGTGGCATTATTCATAATGCATCTGAATGGGAGTCCGAAGAAAGTGGCTCAGACACAGCGCTTTTAATGGAAAAAATGTGGCAAGTGCATGTATTTGCCCCCTATCGTATAAATCTCGCCTTCGAAGGATTATTATGTGCAGGATCTAAGCTCGATGGGCAAGCAGACATCATTCACATGACGGATTATGTGGCGGAAAAAGGCAGTGATAAACACATTGCTTATGCTTCGAGTAAAGCGGGTTTGGCAAATTTAACGTGTTCTTTTGCCAAGCGGTTTGCCCCTCAGATTAAAGTCAATACGATCGCACCATCGCTGCTCATGTTTAACGACAGCGATGATGATGCATACCGTAACAATGCATTGAATAAATCTTTGCTGCGTACAGAGCCTGGAGAGCAAGAAGGGGTACTAGCGATACAGTACATATTAGACAGTCGCTATATGACAGGTCGAACCTTGTCACTTGATGGCGGTCGGCATTTGGTTTAACTCACCAAATAGGACTTCTTTTTTTGAACGCCTCCAGGTCATGAGACAGGGTTAAGTAACTTAGGACAAAGATATGAACGCTAACACAGCTGAAGAAAACAATTTAAATCGCCTTGTGTTGTCTGATGAGGCTATTAAAGTACGTGATACTTTAATCAAAAGTGGCTTAGAAACCCCTATGATTGATAATGGCCTGACAAGCGAAGAAAAGTATCAACGCATTAAAAGCTCTTTTGAAGAAATTGTGACGACATTGGGGCTGGATTTGACCGATGATAGTTTGGCAGAAACGCCACATCGTATTGCTAAAATGTACGTGAAAGAAATCTTTTCAGGCTTGGACTATGCTCAGTTTCCAAAAATCACTGTCATTGAAAACAAAATGAAAGTCGATGAAATGGTGAAAGTGAGCGACATTAGCTTTACCAGCACATGCGAACATCATTTTGTGACAATCGATGGACTGGCAAAAGTTGCTTATTTGCCGAAAACAAAGATCATCGGATTGTCGAAAATCAATCGTATCGTGCGATTTTTTGCCCAGCGTCCGCAAGTGCAAGAACGTCTGACTCAGCAAATTTTAGTCACCTTGCAAGCGTTGCTAGAAACCGACAATGTGGCGGTCAGTATCAGTGCAGTGCATTATTGTGTAAAAGCTCGTGGCGTTATGGATGCAAGTTCTTCTACTCAAACCACCGCACTGGGTGGTTTGTTTAAACGCAGCGATAAAACGCGTGGTGAGTTCCTTGCGAGGTAGTTTTTTAGGTAAAAATACTGTTGTTTAGTTTGATAAAAAGAGCCTGATGTTCAAGGCTCTTTTTTTATGCCATGAAATCAGGCAAAGTGACGCAGCGTATAGAATTATTTGGCTTTGAGGCTTTTACTATGACAGATAAAAAAACAGTGTGGTTTCCAGCAAAAAAGAATGGATGGGGATGGGGGAAACCAACGGCATGGCAAGGGTGGTTTGTGCAAATGCTCTATTTATTTACTGTTGGGTTTATCAGTTTTTCGGTTGATCCAAAAATTGAGCTTTTAAAATGGATTTTGCTGGTCTCTATCAGCACGCTTATTCTGCTTGTTATTTATTATGTGAAGGGCGACGCGCCCAGTTGGAAATGGAAGCCGATTGAAAAAGAAAAACGTAGACTGTTCAAATAAAGAAAAATTAAGTGGATTTAAAGATTTTATTCACCAGCTAAATGCGCTCAAATAACAAAAAACATGGATAAGGGTTTGTTCATGCGCACATCAGGTGTTTTGTTGTTTATTGCGTATTTGGGGTTTATTAGTCTGGGCTTACCCGATGCGGCTCATGGGATTAATTGGCCGTTTGTGCGTACGGAATTTTCTGTTCCAATAGGGTGGTTGGGTTTAGTCATTGCTGGCGGTGGCGTTGGCTATTTAGTGTCGAGTTTTTCTGTTGGCTATCTGCTGTCTCGCTTCGGTGTCGGCTGGTTATTGGTTGTGAGTAGCCTATTTGTCAGCTTTGGTTTATTTGGTTTCTACTTTAGTTCTACCTTTACTGTTTTTGTCTTGTTCGCCATTGTTATTGGTATAGGGTCTGGTGCGATTGATGCAGGATTGAATGCGTACGCCGCAGAACATTTTTCTACAAAGCACATGAACTGGTTACACGCCGCTTTTGGTGTTGGTGCCACCGCTGGTCCTATTATTGTTACCACTGTACTGGTTAGTTTTTCTCAAAATTGGCGTTTAGGCTATGCCATCCTCGCCGTGATACTGTTTGTTACCGCTATTGTATTTTTGTTTAGTCGTCGCTTATGGGAAAGTGAAAAGCATGCTCCAAAAAAGCCAGAAGGCAGTCTTGATGAGACCGCGATGGCTTCTCAACTTCAGGCACTTAAACACCCTGTTATCCGTTCCCAAATAGTATTCTTTTTCTTGTATTCAGGGATAGAAGTCGGTGTTGGACAATGGGCGTTTACAGTGATGACAGAGTCCCGAGGCATTTCCTTAGCCAGTGCTGGCACATGGGTCGCGATTTACTGGGGGGCCTTAGCGATTGGAAGGGCTGTGTTTGGTTTTTTGGTAGAGCGCTTTCCTGTAGATCCGTTATTACGTCTTTGTTTGGCTGGTGTGGTGTTGGGCGCACTGTCATTTACTGCGAGTGTTACGCCTTATGCAAGCTATCTAGGGCTTGTCTTGATGGGCTTTAGTGCAGCGCCTATTTTTCCTTGTATGATTTCTCAAACCGCCATTCGTGTCGGTAAAAGATACTCAGCTCACGCGATTGGGTTTCAAATGAGTGCGGCCGTAACCGGCGCCATGACCTTACCATTTTTGAGTGGTT
>CAXBGJ010000082.1:0-13351 GCA_963975045.1 uncultured Marinomonas sp.
TTAGTTAAAAGTACAGCAAGTCAGCTAGATCGTGCTAAAAAGCAATATGAAGTAGGCTTAGCTTCTATCACCGATCTTCAAGATGCCCAAGCAGAATATGATTCAGTTCGTGTCACGCAGCTTAGTGCACGTTCAAGCGTATCTTATGCACAAAAAGCCTTATTCCAAAGAACAGGGCAAGAGATAAAAACCATTCCTCAATTATCGAAAGATTACCCTATTCGCCTTGATCCAAACATGACCGTTGATTCGTTAATTACGAAAGCTCGTCGTGATAACAAAGAATTACGCATATTGAATTTTACGGTTGAAAGCGCAGAAAATAACATCAACATCCAAAAAGCCAATGGACGTACACCAACAGTATCAATTACTGGTTCATTGTCTCGCGTTGATAATAATTATACGACAACATCTTCATCTTATTCTGATGGCATAACAAACACCTCATCAATCGCATTAGGTGTGAGTATTCCTCTCTACAGCGGTGGCGCAATTAACGCCTCTGTTCGTCAAGCAACAGCGGAAGCGGGAGCGGCCACTGAGCAAAGAGCAAGTTCGTTGCAGGCCATCGAACTTAATATCCGTAGCCTATACCTAGACCTACAAACAGCCGTTGCTCAAATTGAAGCTCAACAACAGCTCATTCGTTCTCGTACCAGTGCACTTGAAGCAACAAAAGCGGGATATGACGTAGGAACTCGTAACCTTGTCGAGCTGCTAGATGCTCAATCCAACCTTTATAATGCGCAAAATACCTACGAACAATACCGATACAACTTTGTGTTGAAAAAGTTAAGTCTCCTAGAAACCACAGGCGATCTGACAGAAGACAATATCAAAGAGTTGGATAAGTGGTTAATTGCAAAAAATTAATTTGCAGTTATCTATAAGATAATACAAAAAAACCGTAAAATATTGTTTTACGGTTTTTTTTGCATTCTACCCAACTTATTAAATTAGCTTAACGAGCAATCAATTTTTCTCGTTTCGTGAAACGCGCTAACACTTTATACAAACCATAGGCGTCACGACTCCCTGCTAGCTCACGAATAGAATGCATCCCAAACGTTGGCAAACCGATATCAATCGTCGGTACACCAATTTCTCCAGATGTAATCGGTCCTATCGTACTACCACACGCCATATCACTGCGCACAACAAAGCACTGCACTTCATAATTTTCCTGCGCTGCAATATCACGGTAAATGCTTGCTGTTTCACTATTGGTTGCATAACGCTGGTTTGCATTCACCTTAATAACCGCGCCTTTATTAATCGCAGGCGCATGGTTTTTATCATGTTTATGAGCATAATTTGGGTGTAACGCATGAGCATTATCGGCAGAAACCAACATCGAACGCTGCATTGCTTGTACATATTGTTCTGGATTTGGCGTTAAACGATGCAAGACATCTTCTAAAAATGGACCGTTTGCCCCACAAGCCGATAAACTACCAATTTCTTCGTGATCAGTGCAAATAAGCAGACTCGGACGCTGCCCGTCAGAATCCAACAGCGCGCGTAGACCCACAAAGCAACTGAGCAAATTATCCAAACGAGCTGAACAAATGTATTCCTTGTGCAAACCAACCAAAGCCGCTGGCTGCGTATCGTACAAGCTCAACTCGAAATCTAATATCGTCTCGATTGACAAATCATCGTACTGCTTTATGAGTTGAGTTTTTAATAACTCATGCAGATCAAACTCATTTTCAGCACCACACAATATAGGCAAAATTTCTTCCTGAGGGTTAACTGAAAAACCTTCATTTGCCTGTCGATTCAAATGGATTGCCAAATTTGGGACCACCGCAATCGGATCTTTAAAATCCACTAAACGACTCACAATGTCGCCCGCTTTCGTTTTTAGAGTAATGCGACCCGCAATCGATAAATCCCTGTCTAGCCAAGTATGAAGCAACACGCCACCATACACTTCCACGCCTAATTGGTGATAACCAAAGCGATCCACCTGAGCATTTGGCTTAAGTTTCAGACAGGGGCTGTCTGTATGGCCGCCGATCATTCGCCAACCTGTTTGACTGAAATTTAACTCTGGCGTGGTAAAAGCAATTAATGACGACTCATTACGCGTAACAAAATACTTTCCACCCTCTTCTATTGCCCATTTATTTTCTTCAAATAGTTCAACAAAACCCTCTGAGATCAAAGCATTACGCATACTATCTGTCGCATGAAATGGAGTCGGAGAAGATTGAAGAAATGACAACAAAGAGTCATTGAAATTTGTATGTTCCATAATTTCCCATAAGCACAATGCTTTAAAAAAGTGACTTTTTAACACTTTGGCTAGCCTTACAGCCCAGTGTCTAATATGATTTTGCTAACGACGTATAAAATAGACAGAGAGAACCCTTACCGGATGAACTATAAACGCCTTTTACTTTGCCTTTTAACTGGCTACACCTTTGCCTCAACTCCTGCGTCAGCTTATCAGGAATTGCAGCCTCCTCATGAATACGACAAAGTATCAAAAGAGCTCGTTGAAATGCTAGAAGGCATTCATTATAACAGACCTCATATTGATGATGCCATTTCAGCAAAAGCCTTTGATTACTATATTGACGCGCTCGACCCAAGTAAAAGCTTCTTTCTCAAAAGTGACATAGATAGCTTATCTCAATACCGAAATAGCTTTGATGACGCCCTCAGAAAGGGAGACACTCAAGTTGCTTATACTATCTATAATCTCTACCTAGAACGTCTTGAGAAGCGGTTGTCGAACCTACAGGACCACCTTCCAGAGATGATCAAAGGCTTCGATTATGACATTGATGAAACACTCAATGCTGATCCAGAAGCGCAGCAATGGGCCAATACAGAAGCTGAACTTGATGATTACTGGCGCAAACGCCTTAAAAATCGAGCATTAGTCCTTAAGCTTAATGGCGAAAGTGAAGAGAAAATCATCACGACAATTGAGCGTCGTTATAAAAACCAATTAAAACGAGTGGATCAAACAAACGCTGTCGACGTCTATCAAACCTTCGCCAACGCCATCACCGCAGCATTAGACCCTCACACTAGCTACTTTGCACCACGAGCATCAGAAACCTTCAATATCAACATGAGCTTATCATTAGAAGGGATTGGTGCCGTTTTACAAATGGACGATGACTACACAAAAGTCGTTCGGTTAGTACCTGGTGGTCCAGCGGCCACTCAAAGTGACCTGTCTCCAAACGACAGAATTATCGCTGTTGGCCAAGAAGGCAAACCAATGATCGATGTTGTTGGTATGCGCCTTGATGATGTCGTCGACATGATCCGCGGTGAGCGCGATACCACCGTCATATTAGAAATAACACCAAGCAAAGGCGACACGCAGACCAGTAAGCGCATCAGCATCGTCCGTAAAAAAGTAAAACTCGAAGATCAATCCGCGAAAAAAGAGATTGTCGAAGTAGAACGAGACGGTGAAACCTACAAAGTAGGCGTAATCTCGTTGCCGACTTTTTACTCTGATTTCGCAGCGATTCAAGCAGGCGACAAGGATTATAAAAGTTCCACACGCGACACAAAAAAATTGATCGAGGAACTTCGTGAAGAAAAAATTTCAGCGCTCATTCTTGACTTAAGAAATAACGGCGGCGGTTCATTACAAGAAGCCAACTCACTGACTGGTTTGTTTATTCCATCTGGTCCAACAGTACAAATTCGCGACCAAAGTGGACGAGTAACACCATTAGGAGATTCTGATACCACCATCACCTACAGTGGACCAATGGCTGTTTTGGTAAACCGAATGAGTGCATCCGCCTCTGAAATCGTTGCGGGCGCACTGCAAGATTATGGGCGCGCTTTAATTCTTGGCGATCAGACATTCGGGAAAGGCACGGTTCAAGTATTACAAGAAGTAGACAAAGGACAACTTAAAGTCACTCAAGCTAAATTTTATCGCGTCTCTGGCGAAAGCACTCAGCACAAAGGTGTCATGCCAGACATCGCCTTTCCTTCCTTGATCGATAAAGAAACCATTGGCGAAAGCGCATTAGACAACCCTTTACCTTGGGACAAAATCCATGAAACTCGCTACCCCGTTTATTGGAAAATGTCCGCTTACCTACCTATTTTAGAACCTCGTCACGAAGCAAGAATGGCAACAGACCCTAATTTTGTTGCAATCAATGCTCAAATAGAAGATTTCAAAGAACAAGTAGAGAGCTATAAGTCCATCTCACTAAATGAGAGCACTCGCATACAGCAAAAAGAAGACAACAAACAAAAAGAACTCGAACGCGAAAATACGCGCCGAAAAGCACTTGGACTAGAGCTACTAACATCGGTTGATGACATAGAACCTATTGAAGAAGATACCTATGCAAAAGAAGCATCTGAAGTACTTTTAGACTTCATTGCAACCAACCAGATGGCCCAAAAACAAGCTGAGAAAAAAACAGCTCAGAAATAAATGATGAAAAACAAAGAGCGAAAAGCCTTTTATAGTCACTTTTCGCTCTCGTTTTTTTATGCAATAGAAATACACCTCCTATCACTAATACAAACGAACCTAGACCATGGCAAAAGCGTCATCCGACCGGAATACAATCGATCTATTTGGTAAAGCTCCTGGCAGACCTCGAACTCAGCCGCTCACCAGAAAAGATCAGCTCAAACTCAATAAACGAGCACAGCGAGAAAAAGAAAAATCACAAGGGCTAAAACGCTTAGAATTGTTGATTGAGCAAGACACTATCGAGAAACTAGACAAACTCTGCGAACTAAATGGTTTAAAACGTGCAGAATGGCTAACACTGCAAATTACAAAAGCGCTGAAAAAATAAAAAACTTAAGGCTTTTCTAGAGCACGACCAAAACCAAACAATTACTTCCATCAAAAAAACCCGATCACAATAGTGATTTGATATACTAGTCAGCGACATTAGCTAATAACTGAATAAACAGACTCAATATGGCCAAACTGTACTTTTACTACTCAGCAATGAACGCGGGTAAATCAACCGTTCTTCTACAGTCCGCTCATAACTATCAAGAGCGAGGCATGAGAGTTCTTCTCCTTACAGCGTCGATAGACAATCGATTTGAAACAGGACAAATCGCCTCTCGCATCGGCATATCGGCAGACGCCAGTTTATTTGATAATAACACCGACATGATCGCTTTAATCAAAGAAGAAACGCATCAACAGCAAGCATTAAGCTGCATTTTGATTGATGAAGCACAATTTCTAACCAAAGAACAAGTTTATGCATTATCTGAAGTCGTTGATAAACTGCACATTCCTGTGTTGGCGTTTGGTATCCGTACGGATTTCCAAGGCGAGTTGTTCGACGGTAGCAAAGCACTACTGGCTTGGTCCGATAAATTAATAGAATTAAAAACCGTATGTCACTGTGGTAGTAAAGCCACTATGGTCATTCGATTAAATGCCCAAGGAATTCCTGTTAAAGAAGGCGCACAAGTAGAAATAGGCGGTAATGACCGTTACTTGTCCGTTTGTCGAAAACACTTTAAAGAAGCCGTGAGAGACTAATTATGTGGTTCAAGAACGCCCAGATATTCCAACTAAAAGACACAGAATCACTAGATACGAACGAATTGATCAATAAAATCCCTGAGTTCCCACTAAAAGAATGTGGTTCACAAGAGGAATTCTCTTTCGGCTGGTTACCTCTCATACGCAACAGTGAACAGTGGAGCTTAGCAAGCGACCACTGCCTACTGTTCCGCGCAGGCAAAGAAGAAAAAGTACTGCCTTCTGCCGTTGTCCGTGAAGAACTGGAAGCCAAGGTTGCTGAAATCGAGCTTATCGAAGGACGCAAAGTCGGACGCAAAGAACAGTCTGACATGAAAGAAGAATTGGTCTTTACACTGCGTCCAAAAGCGTTTTCAAAACGCACCGACATTTGGGCATATATTGATCTAAAAGCAAAAATATTAGTTCTCAACAGCACCAATGCCAGCATGACCGAGCAACTTTTCAAGCACTTACAAACCACGCTTGGCAGCTTCCCGATGACACCGCTTCAAGCACAGGTTTCACCTTCTTCTTTAATGACGGATTGGCTTGTGAAAAACGAAGTGCCAGCCAGTCTAGAAACCGGTGATGAGTGTGAAATTCAGGACGCCTCTGAAGACAAAGCCACCATTCGCTTTAAATCACTAGAACCTTTATCTGAAGACGTTACGCGCCACTTGCAACAAGGCATGGCGGTTAAAAACCTTGCACTTCGCTGGTCAGACAAGCTCAGCTTCGTTCTCCATGATGATCTCACCTTACGCAAAATCAAATTTGATGACGCACTAAAAGAAGCTGCTTTCAATGACTCCCAAGGCGGTGGCTTGTCCGATATGGACGCCAACTTCTCTCTAATGTCATTAACTATGAGAGAGTTTTTTGCATCCTACTGCTTATGGTTTGAAATCAGCTAAGCGATATTTTGCCCAAGCTTTTCCACAGATAACGTGGATAAGCTTGGGGAGAACATTGGGCAAGCTAGACAAGAAGGCACTCTTGCTACCACACTCCAAAATACACCAATTCAAACAGGTATAATCTAGTATTATTACCGAAACCTGATTCACCCACAAAACGACATAACTCAATATTAATTATCACTTAACCCCTTACTCTTAATAGAAACGTAAGACACGTTGAGTAAAATTAATGATGTTAAATAGCCTCGGTATTTTTTCTAATCCTATAACAGGTCAAAAAGTGACATGACAAAACATAAGCGAGAACAGGAGATAGCCATTCGAGTCACCCTTGTTGGTGCCGTTTGGGATGCACTACTAGGGCTAGCAAAGATTGTGGCTGGATATTTTTCTCAGTCACAAGCCCTTATCGCGGATGGTATTCACTCTTTATCTGACTTAGTGACAGACGTATTTGTGTATTTTGCTTCAGCCAACTCTCGCCAAGGTCCGGACGAAAATCACCCCTATGGCCATCTTCGTTTTGAAACGCTGACCACTGTATTCCTCGGCATGGTGCTTACTATTGTTGCGTTGGGTATTGCATATGAATCTATCACGGCACCTGCATCACAAGCTCAGCTCACTTGGTATGGGCTCGCCGCACTAATCGTTACTATCATCATCAAAGAAGCGATTTTTCATTACACCAAAAAAGCTGGCGATGACATTGGCAGCAAGATGTTGATTGCCAATGCGTGGCACAGTCGCAGTGATGCGCTTTCATCTATCGCCGTACTGATTGGCTTGATCGGTGTTTACTTTGGTTATGGCTGGGCGGATATGGTGGCGTCGATTGTCGTTGCCATATTGATCGGCAAGATGGCGGTCAGCATGGTATGGGAAAACTTAGCGGAACTGGTGGACACGGCCCCCGATCCAAAACTCATTGCTCAAATCAAAGAAACAGCTAACAGCCTTAAACATGTAGTGGCGCCTCACGATGTGAGAGCAAGATCCATGGCGGGTAAAATCTACTTAGACATGCACATTCATGTGCCTAGTTATGCCAGCGTCAGCGAGGGACATTACCTTGGTGATTTAGTCGCCTACACCATCAAAAAAGCCCACTCGCAAGTACAAGACGTTATGGTCCATATTGACACTGATGAGAAAATTCAAACCGACAGCTTTGCCTATCCATCAGGAAAACCGCCGCATTTAAAATTACCGGCCCGTCACCAAATAGTGGCTGACTTAGGTTTTTTATTGCGTCAACACTCCACTTATGTAGACGTAAAAAGTACACGCTTACACTATTTGGACAATCATCTAGAATTAGAAATTATTGCCTATGCAGACAAAGTACCTAAAGCTACCGACTTAACAAAAATAACAGCGGGTATTCTTCAAGACTTACAAACAGCACATTACATCCATAAAGCGACTGTGCTATGGATTTTCCCTTCATAACACAATCTATCTAGCGGTATCCTCTTAACCGTCAGATTCATCAGTGGAGGTATCATTCAGATACTCCACTGGTAACGCCTTACTGGTTTTAGCGCCCATCAACTTAAGTTTTTCTGCTCTCGCAACTAGATTGCCACGTCCTGAGGTTAGCTTTTTCAAAGCAGAATCATGACTGCGACTTACCGCTTCTAGTTTGCTACCTATGTCATCCATATCCTGAACAAAACCTGAAAACTTGTCATACATGGCACCAGCTTGGCGTGCTATTTCAATAGCATTTTGACTCTGTTTTTCATTGCGCCAAATGTTCTGGATGGTGCGTAACGTCGCCAATAAATTCGAAGGCCCAACAATGATGATATTGTGTTCAAAGGCTTCACTGAATAAACCGTTATCCCCTTGCAGGGCCAAACCAAACGCCGCTTCAATTGGAATAAACAACAGCACAAAATCCAGCGAAGTAATGCCAGGTAGATCATGATAAGACTTGGCGCTTAACTCTTTCATATGACGTCGCACTGCATCCAAGTGCTGCTTAAGCGCCCGATTCCTCTCGTCGTCCGTTTCGGCTTCCATATAAGCCAAGTAGCTAATCAGCACCATTTTTGAATCAACAATCACCTGTTTGCCTTCCGGAAGGTGTATCACCACATCCGGCTGTAACCGTCGTCCTTCTGATGTTTGATAAGACACCTGAGTTTCATACTCACGGCCTTTTTCCAATCCAGAGCGCTCCAAAATTCGCTCTAATATCACCTCACCCCAACCACCTTGCAACTTGTTTTGGCCCTTCAGCGCATGAGTTAAGCTAACCGCATCGTCACTAATCTTTTGATTCAACAGCTGTAGACCTTTGATCTCTTTTACCAACGAAAAACGCTCCCGCGCTTCTTCTTGATAACTCTTTTCCACACTTTCCTGAAATTTTTGAATCTGAGAACCAAGCGGTGTCAATAAGGAACCAAGCTGACGCTCATTTTCTTTTGCCAGCTGCTGACCTTGTTGACTCATAATATCGTGCGCTAATTGTTTAAATTCCGTTTCGTTATGCTTTTTTTGTTCTCGATAAAAGACTTCCTTTTCCTGCCAAACACTCTGTGATGCGGCGAATTGTTGCTCCAAGGTCAGCGACTCTTTTTCCAAGTAATGAATCTGATCTTTCGCTTGCCCCAAAAGACGCTGCAATTCCTCATTTTGTTGCAGTATTTTTTCTTGTGCATGCTGCCACTGACGACGCATAGCCTGTACAATAGCGCCAGCAATACCAGAGACAAGGATCGCGCCGATACAAAAGCCCGATAACACCCAAACTGATTGTGAAAGCCAATCTGTCATATGAATTAAAACCCACTATTTTTATAGAGAAAACAATCGTTAAGCAAGTTTACATGGATTACTACTTAAGCCCAATACACACGCAACGCTTTGATCTTGAAATAAAAAATAGCCAGTTCATTACGACCGTAAGTCGGACCAAAGGGCGTGAGGCGGCAAAAGCTTTTATTGACGAAATAAGGCAGCGTTACCCTGACGCCAATCACCACTGCTCGGCGTTCATTGCAGGTGCACCAAACAATGTGCATTTGTGGGATCAAAGCGACGATGGCGAACCAAAAGGCACGGCCGGAAAGCCCATGATGAATGTGTTACAGCATTCTGATTTTGGCGAAACAACCGTGGTTGTAACGCGCTTTTTCGGTGGCATTAAACTGGGTGCAGGCGGTTTAGTCCGAGCCTACAGCCAAGCGGTACAAGAAGCGCTCTCACAAACAATTTATGAAAGTGTGTACCCGCGCAGCCCAATTCAGCTAAAAATCACCTACCCTTTATTAGGTAAGGTTGAATATTGGCTCGAACAGAGCGATATAGAAATAACCAACAAAACATACAGTGACAGCGTCGTTATTGACCTTGCTGTTATTGAACGTACTTGGCCTGAGCAAAAAGTCATTTTGACGGACTTGTGCCAAGGTAGCTTAACTTTAATTGAACCGGACAAAGCATAATCATGTACCAAATTGGACAAAGATGGAGTAGCCGCAACGAGCCTGATCTCGGCGTAGGCATGATAGTAGACAAACAAAACAAATCTTTTACCTTGCATTTCCCTGATGCAGAAAGCGATCGTCAATACTCAAACGATCAGACCAGTCTAGTTCGACGCACGTTAACCGCCGGCGATCAACTGCATTTTCAAGATGAGACATTTACTGTTTTGGAAGTCGAAGAAATTGACGACCTCATAGAATACCGCATCAGCGACGACGATGACTGGCTAGAAGAGTCAATTATTCAGTTTCCTCGTAACGATAAAAACGAGCTTGATTCTTTACTCGCTCTGTCCCCAGCTCGCCGTATGTGGTTTGACCTTCGCCGCCACACCTTAGAACACCAAGCGATCAACGCAGCGTCACCTGTTCGCGGCCTAATGGGACTAAAAGCAGAGCTTCTTCCTCACCAAATTTACCTTGCTCACGAAATAGCGAATCGCCCTAAAGCGCGCGCGCTTTTATGTGATGAAGTCGGCATGGGGAAAACCTTAGAAGCGGGTTTGATTTTACATCAACGCCTATTAAATGGCCTGTGCAAACGCGTACTTATCCTCACACCAACAAATCTACAGCACCAATGGCTAGTAGAAATGCTACGTCGTTTTCACCAGCCTTTTGCACTGATCAATGAATCCGTGTACGAAGACTTCTCCGAAGGTGACGATAATCCATTCGAACAACAACCGTTTGTTATCTCCCCCATTGATTGGGCTAGCCAACACCTGCATGCCACTCAACACATGCTGGACGCAGAATGGGACATGGTCATTGTCGACGAAGCGCATCACCTCGCCTGGCATCCAGAAACGCCTAGCATCGGATATCAAGTAGTTGCACGCTTAGCCGCGAAAACAGAATCCTTATTACTGCTTAGTGCAACGCCTGAGCAGACCGGCGAACGTGAGCATTTCTCACGCTTGCAATTATTGGACGCCGATCATTACCACGATTTTGAACGCTATCAAGCACAGCAAAAAGCATTTAAGCAAGCCGCTGAATTAGCAGAACTATTATTACCCTTTACACAAGGTGACAGCCAAACACCTCTTAATTGGGAAGATGCGTTTGGATCATACCTTGAAGAAGTCAAAGCCAAAGATTGGTTTATCGCCCTCACCGCAGCAAACAGTACTGATCGCACTCAAGCCGCGCAAGATGCTGTCAGTTGGCTTATTGACAGACACGGCACAGGACGCGAAATGTTCCGTAATACCCGTGCGGCAGTAGGCGGTTTCCCTGATCGCTACCTACATTCTTACCCGTTGGAAAACAACGAACACTTTGAATCGGCTAACCGTCATGTACAGCCAGAAACAGAAGTCGCCGATGGTTTGTGGGAAAAAGACCCTCGTTGGCATTGGCTTAAAGAGTTTCTTGAATGCCAAGCAGACAAGGTTCTCATCATCTGTCATTCGCCTGATATGGCGCAATGGCTAAACGACCAATTGACCTTTGCTGGCTTCCAAAGCGCCGATTTCCATGAGCAAATGCCATTGATTCACCGTGACCGAGCCGCGGCATATTTTGCTGACGACGACGGCGCGCAAATTTTAGTGTGTTCTGAAATTGGCAGCGAAGGCCGGAACTTCCAGTTCAGCCATCACATTGTTATGTACGACTTACCAGAACACCCTGACTTATTAGAGCAGCGCGTTGGTCGTCTGGACCGACTAGGACAACTGAACGATGTTCAAATCCATGTGCCTTATATCAAGCAAAGCGTACAAGAACGGTTATTCAACTGGTATCACCATGCGCTCAATGCTTTTTGTCGTACGACTGGCGCTGGCGATAAAGTCGAAGAAGCCTTTGGTGATAGCCTACACGCCTACTTACACGGCCAAGACGACGACACCGATCTATTGAAAGAAGCGCACATCTACCACGAAGCGCTGCTTAAACAAATGGAAGAAGGCCGTAACCGCTTACTAGAAATGAGTTCTTGTCGCCCAGAGCAAGCGCGTGACTTGATCGATCAGATCAATCATCAAGCGACAAAAGGCTTACATAACTACATCGAGCAAGTGACTCACGCGTTTAACATTTATGCGGAGTGCATGGACGATGATCCAGAAAAAGCCGCGTGGTTCTTACGCCCTTCTACCGACATGATGCTCGAAGCACTTCCAGGCATCGAAGAAGAAGGCAAGATGCTCATGCTAGATCGTCGCCAGGCGAGCCAACGTGAAAACGTGGCCTTTGCTACATGGGAACATCCCCTTATCACCATGTTAATGGATGAGGTTCAAGGCTTTGACTCTGGTAAATTGACTTCCGCTATTTTGCCAATTGCAGCGCTCCCAGAAGGCACCGTATTGGTAGAAAGTATGTTTGTCATCGAAGCCACTGCACATCCGCGCTTAAAGCTTACCCAATCATTGCCCATGACGCCGATGTGGCAATTGTCAGACTCAAACGGCAAATTCCTACATCAGCAATTTACTGCTGATAAATGGGCAGAAAAACTCAAAGGCGTACCCAACCGCGTTGCGGAACAATGGGTTGCTGCCTTGCGCAAAAACTTGATTGAAGTACTCCAAGCACACCAGCTAAATGCTCAAGATCAAGCGCGTCCGATTGTCCAAGCGGCGAAATCCACTTACCAGCATCGCTGCCAAAGCGAAATTGATCGCCTCATCGAATTGAAAGCGTTTAACAATGCGATTCGTGATCAAGACATTGAGCTACTTGAAAACAACATGCAGGAAGGTTTGGTGCGAATTGATGAGCATCAAATTCGCTTAGACGCGATTCGCATTATCTTAACCACCAAGCCGGAATAACCCTCTGTGCAAGATAAGCGACTCGCTTTAGATATACTCTACGAAGATGAATGGTTCGCCGTCGTCAATAAGCCCGCTAATTGTTTGTCTGTGCCCGGAAGGGGCGCGGACAAACTTGACTCTACCTTACATAGAGCCGAGCAGGAATTTGGCGAAGCGTTCACAATTCATCGATTAGACGAAGCCACCTCCGGATTAATTCTGGTTGCGAAAACGCACGAATGTCAAAAGCGCATGAACGCGTATTTTCGTGAACGAGAAGTTCAAAAAGAATACCGCGCCTTACTGCGCGGTAAACTTTTAGGCGAACGGGGCGAAGTACGTAAACCACTGCGCTGCGATTGGCCAAATAGACCAAGACAAATTATCTGCACCGACGAATGGAGCAAAGACTCCATCACTTTCTGGGAAAAAATGGCTTACGAAGGCAACACTACCCGTGTTCGACTCGTGCCTTTTACTGGTCGTTCTCACCAACTACGTGTCCATATGCAAAGCCTTGGTCATGGCATCATCGGTGATGAATTTTACGACGACCAATACACCACTGAACCTCGGCTTTTATTGCACGCCTATCGGCTGGAATTTCGACACCCCTTTACCCAAGCATGGGTCACTTTTGTCGCGCCTTGTCCTTTTTAG
>CAXBGJ010000083.1:0-13324 GCA_963975045.1 uncultured Marinomonas sp.
CAACTTGTGGATAATCGAATGTTTGATCGCCACTGTCGCTCGGTAATGCCAATATAATAAGCAGAATCACCATACCGATTGCAGGAACCAAGACCACCCATAACCACCAAGCAGAGCGATTGGTGTCGTGCAGTCTGCGAACAGTTAAAGACAGCATCGGCAAAAAAACCAGCAGACTATAAAGCGCGTCCATTTTCCATGTCGCTTGAAAAAACACCTCCAACACGACAAATACCATCGAGATCAAAACATTCACCAAGAAAAACATCCAAAATGCTTCCCGTGAGGCGACGCCTGAAAACTGCGCATATCGCTTCCACCCATCAAAGTACCAGTTCATACTTTTCTCCTAATAAGAGATATTTGAAGACTTAAAAGTACGTTTTCACAAAAAAACTGGCGTCCTCAATCAGGTTCGAGGACGTCCTTGATGGCTTTCTAGGACATAATGTCGACTAGAATGATCAGTGATGAAAGAAAGAAATATTAATAATCCAAGCGGAGCCGAAATGATCGCCATTCCATTGCCTTTTGTGGTTGCCCTACTGTTGTCTATATTGGCGGCTTTGTTGTTTATTCGTCGTGAAGAAAGCACTCAATCAGCGTTTGTTTTTGTCGCCTTGTGTGCGTTAACAACAACGGTAGTAGGACTACGCTGGACGTTTGATTACTCGTTATTTCGTTTACTGCAACCTATCTTCGCAGCCTGTATTCCTGCGACGGCTTGGTACTGTTTTTCGAGTGCTCACAAACGTCATGCGTTTCGTTTTTGGCATTTATTGCCACCTATTGTTGTCATATTATGTTCTTTTACTTATCCCTTCTGGCGACCACCTCTAGACCCTGTCTTGACGCTACTATATGTGGGTTACGGTAGCGCGCTGATTCATGCGTCGTTCAAAGCATCACGCATCCCCGAGCAAGTCCGTTTATCAGATATAGACAAAGCACTCAAAGCGGAACGGCTCGCGGGTGCCATGCTATTAATGTCTGCGATGATTGATGGTGCATTAGCGGTCGATTTCTCACTTTTTGCAGGCGAACACGCGCTGATCATCCTAGCCATTGGTCATGCCGTGCTATTACCCATGCTCGCCATCGCGGTGATTATGATCAGCTCGAGCATTGCGCCAAGTATTAATGAAACGTCCTATCAAGATGACAATGAATCTTTTGTCACCGAACCAAAAGACAAGCCTAACCACCAACTTACGGACGATGAAGTGAAAGACATCGTCCATAAAATAGACGTATTGCTGACGACGAAAGAAGTTTTTCTCGATCCAGATTTGACCTTAGACAGACTTGCTCGAAAAGCCTGCATTCCGGCTCGTCAGATATCCGCCGCCATTAACCAAGTTTATGGCCGAAATGTTTCGCAAGTGGTGAATGAATACCGCATTGAACGAGCGAAAAACCTGCTGACCAGCAGCGATAAGAACATCACGCAAATCTATCTAGATTCAGGGTTTCAGACTAAGTCCAACTTCAACCGAGAGTTCAATCGAGTCACACAACAAACCCCGAGCGCCTTTCGGCGCGCTAATGCATGAAGCATGTTATGCCAACGCTAGGCTCTTCCTCTTCGGTCATGGCGACCGCATCCGGTTTTACAGTGTTGTATAAAGCGTCCTACAACAGGATTGAGGTCGCTATTTTGAGTAGATAACAGGAGCCAACGCTTGCCAAAACGCTTCTGGTATATCTTCTTCGTACCAAGCTACGTTTTGTGCGACTCGCACATCATTTGTCATACCTATTAGAATGGATTTAACGCAATCATAACGCAGGGCATATTGGATGGCGGCGGCTTGAAGTGATACGTCAAATTCTTCACAAACGCTTTCTATGGCAATCACTTTTTCCACAATGTCTTGTGGCGCTTCACCATAAAAATAATGTCCTAACCCTTTAGAGCCTTTTGCTAAAATACCGGAGTTAAAAGGGGCCGCCGCAATGAGAGAGACCTGATTCTTACGGCACTTATCAGTGAACGTCTGCGTAATATCGTTGTTTAATAGGGTGAAGCAATTCGCTACCATAAAGCAGTCAAACTGCGCGTGCTCCATCGCTTGGTCGCATATTTGCCACTCGTTCACACCTAAACCAATATTGCGTACTACACCTTGTTCACGTAGCTCTGTCATGGCTTTGAAACCACCTTCAACCGCTTGCTGAAAGTAAACTTGGCTCTTTTCTTTGTGGGTTAACTTGCCAATATCATGCATCAAAAGCATGTCTATTTGGCTTACACCTAAACGTTGTAACGAATCTTCAAATGAACGCATGATGCCGTCATAAGTGTAATCGTATTCACGGTCAAAAGGACTGGCTTGCACATAGCAGTCAGCGTCTTTTTTTACGCTGCTTTTGTCGGCGTGTAACACTCGCCCTACTTTCGTTGATAAAAATATATCCGCGCGTGGTAGGTCATGTAAGGCGACGCCTAACCGACGTTCAGCAAGGCCAGCGCCATAGTGAGGAGCGGTATCAAAATACTGAATACCAAGAGAGTGAGCTTTATTGATGGCTTTAGTAATGTCTTCATAAGGTACAGGACGAAATAAATTGCCTGCTCCGGCACTACCAAAACCAAGTTCCGTTATTCTAGAACCACTGCTGTCTATTATTCTTGTTTTCATTGTCCACTCTCTGAGTCACAACTTCTTAAGTACAAACGTTCAAAAAAAGTTGGGTTAATCACACCTAAATTCAGATACAAATATGGCTCGTTATTGAATCAAGCCTTAACGACCTTTTGACATTGCACACCTAGCTTATCGATGCCGAGTTTCATTTCTTCGCCACCTTTTAAATAAATAGGTGGCTTAAAGCCTAATCCAACACCAGGAGGCGTACCGGTTGAAATAATGTCACCTGGTTGCAAGCTCATGTAGCGACTGCAATAAGCAATCAGGAAAGGAACGGTAAACACCATGGTAGACGTTGAACCGTTTTGATAACGTTTCCCGTCGACTTCCAACCAAATACCCAAGTCATTAAAATCACCCACTTCGTCAGGTGTGACTAACCAAGGGCCTGTTGGGCCAAACGTATCGCAGCCTTTGCCTTTATCCCATGTCCCTGTGCCTTCAAGTTGAAAAGCGCGTTCCGATACATCGTTAATGACACAAAATCCAGCCACGTGTTTCATCGCATCGGCTTCAGCAATGTCACTTCCGCCTTCACCAATAACCACACCTAACTCAACTTCCCAATCGGTTTTTTCTGAACCTTTTGGAATTTTCACGTCATCATTAGGCCCAACAATCGCCGAGGTCCATTTACTGAAAATAACGGGTTCCGCCGGTACAGGCATACCAGATTCTGCCGCGTGATCGGCATAGTTCAAACCAATGCAGATAAACTTACCGACGTTGGTAACGCAGGCTCCCAGACGTAGCGTTTCTTGAGGAATGCCATCTACTATCGGCAAGCTACTCACATCCAATGAACGTAATTTCGCCATTGTTTTTGCGCTCAAGTGCTCATCTGAAAGGTCTGGAATAACCGATGATAAGTCTCGAACTTGGCCTTTTTCATCAATAACACCAGGCTTTTCTTTTCCTGCTGGTCCAAAACGTACTAATTTCATTATTCACTCCTACCGATAAAAAAATACCATGGCGATTGAACACCACCATGGTATGAAAACGTTATTTATAAAGAACAGCGGCTATTTTTGGATCGTCTATATTTTTAGCTGTGTAATAGTAAAAGCCTGTATCGATTACTTTTGGTAATGATTGACCTTTAATCGCCATAACCGCAGCTTTCACCGTTTCATAACCAATCCCTACAGGATTCTGAGTAATGGCGCCTGCCATCAAACCGTTACGAATCGCATCAATTTGCGCTTGACCAGAATCAAAACCAATCACCACTAGATTTTTCACGTTGGATTCACGTACCGCATTAACCACACCAATTGCTGAACCTTCATTGGTACCAAACATACCCACTAATTTTGGGTGCGACGTTAAGATGGCACGAGCCACTTCGGTAGATTTCAGTTGATCACCATCACCGTATTGAACGGTCACAACCTCTATATTCGGATAGGCTTGTTTCATGCGATTAAGAAAACCATCGCGTCGGTCAATACCCGTGGTACCCGTTTGGCTATGAGCTACCACAGCAACTTGGCCTTTCTTACCAATAAGTTCAGCCATTTTATCTGCGGCTAAAGCAGAGGCGGCGACGTTATCCGTAGTGGCTGTTGTGAGTGGAATATCACTAGCAACACCACTGTCAAAAGCAACAATAGGGATGCCTGCTTTTTGTGCTTTACGCAATAAAGGAATAGCAGCTTGGCTGTCTAGCGCAGCAAAGCCAATGGCATCCGGTTTATTGGCTAATGCAGCCGCTAACATGTCGATCTGACGATCCACCTGCGCTTCTGTATCTGGCCCTTCGAATGTGACTCGAACATCAAACTCTTTTGCCGCTTGGTCAGCACCTTGCTTAACAGCCTGCCAAAATTGGTGCTGGAAACCCTTTGAAACTAATGGGATATATAACTGATCATCCGCTTTTACCATTGATGATGTCGCTATAATGGATACAGCACTGACAAGGCCTATTAATGTACGACGTGAAAACATATTAGTTACTCCGTTTATTTTTATTTTCAAAGTTTACTTTTGTTGTGGTGACTTAACGCCACCGATTAACACTCAATTCTTCACACTCAATTCTTCACATTCATTCTTTAATTACTTTGATTTTTGACGGCGCATCATATCGGCATATACTGCAAGAATAATGATGACCCCAGTAATAACCGTTTGCCATTCTTGTGCAACCGATAAGACTCGCAATCCATTTGTTAACACGGCCACAATCAAAGCACCGATTAACGTACCAATAATGGAGCCTCTACCACCGGATAATGAGGTTCCACCAATGACAACCGCGGCAATGGCTTCTAGTTCATAACCTAGCCCCAATGCAGGTTGCGCAGAATTCAATCGAGAAGAAATCAAAATACCCGCTATACCACAAATACCACCAGCCACCGCATAGATGGCAATTTTCCAGCGGTCTGTATTCACACCAGACAAACGCACCGCTTCTTCGTTAGAACCAATCCCGAAGCAATAACGGCCTAAAACGGTTTTACTCAGAACATAGCTGGCAACACCCGCAACAACAAACAGAATTAAGACGCCGTTTGGAATCGGTAAAAAAGGCAATACCTCGCCAATTAAAGAGCCACGAGAGATAGCGTCATAGCCTTCTGTGTTATTAAAATAAATTGGGCGTGCGCCACTTAACACAAGAGACAAGCCTTTTAAAATCAACATCATGCCAAGGGTGGCAATGAAAGGAGGGATTTTCATTTTGGCAACAAAGGAGCCCGAGCAAAATCCACAAAATGCACCTGCGAAGATGGCTCCGAGCACGCCAACAGGCAGCGGTAAGTTCATATTTGTTAATAATATGCCTGCGACGACGGCCGTAAACGTCATCAAGGTACCGACAGATAGATCGATCCCCCCAGAGATAATCACTAAGGTAGCAGCAACCGCTAATACCCCATTAACAGATGTGGCTTGCAAAATAGCCAGCATATTAGACATTTGCATAAAGTTAGGGGAAGTAACGGAAAAGAACACCAACAATATGACTAAACTCGCAAAAGCGAGTACTCGCTGATGTGCGCTCATTTTTATCAGTTTACTAATCAGACTTGGTGATGTTGTTTGGCTTTCGGTTGTCATTATTTTTGTTCTCCTGCGAGCCGTTTACTGTGTGGCTAATGCCATGATTTGTTCTTGCGTTGTTGCTTTTCCACCGGGTAATATTCCGGTCAATCTACCCTGACACATTACTGCTATCCGATGACTTAAGCGCATCACTTCAGGTAATTCTGAAGAAATAACAATGATGGCTTTGCCTTGCTTTGCCAGCGCCTCAAGCAACTTATAAATTTCTGCTTTCGCTCCAACATCGATACCGCGAGTAGGCTCATCAAAAATGAGAATATCGCAATCTCTTAGCAACCATTTTGCAATGACGACTTTTTGCTGATTACCACCGGAAAGAAAACCCACTTCTTGAGTATCTGACGGCGTACGAATCGCTAATTTTTCAATATAATCATTCGCGACCTTCTCCATTTCCGCTTCTTGTAGCACACCACAGGTGTTGATAAATCGACCCAGTGTGGCCATGGATATATTTGCCCTTACATCCATACCTAGTGCCAAACCGAAATGTTTACGATCTTCTGATAAATAACCAATACCCGCTGCAACGGCATCACTTGGCGTGGAAATGTTGCAATGTTTTCCATTCACCCAAATTTCACCAGAATCAAACGCGTCAGCACCAAAAATGGCTCTAGCCACTTCTGTTCGCCCTGCTCCCATCAAGCCAGCAAACCCTAATATTTCGCCTTTCTTAAGAGAGAAGCTCACATCTTGAATCTCTTTCCCCCGATTCAAGCTTTTAACGCTAAGCACCTCTGGGGAATCCGATAAATCAGGTATATCAACGTTTTCGTCTTTCACTTCTCGACCCACCATCATGGAGATGATTTTCGATAAAGGCGTGTCTTTGGCTTCCACTGTGTCTATGTATTCACCATCACGCATCACAGTGACACGATCTGCAATTTGCTTGATCTCATCCATCTTATGACTGATGTAAATGATCCCCACACCTTCTGCTTTCAAAGATTGAATAATGGTAAAGAGCTCTGTAATTTCAGCGTCATTGAGTGCTGCGGTTGGCTCATCCATTATTAGGATGCGTGATTTATACGACAAGGCTTTGGCGATCTCGATCATTTGCTGTTTCGCCACCGTTAACTGACTTACTTCAGTAACCGGATCAAGATCAAAATTCATTTTTTGAAAAATTGTTTGCGCCTGTTGATTCAATTTCTTTTCATTAATAATGCCAAATAAAGAACGTGGCTCACGACCAATAAAGACATTCTGAGCGACGGTTAAGTCGTTCATCAGACTCAGTTCTTGGTGAATAATACCAACACCGGCATCTTGTGCCTCTTTCGGGCCATCAAATTCCACCAATGAACCATCCACTTTGACCGTACCGCCATCGCGCTGATACACGCCAGACAGTATTTTCATTAATGTCGATTTGCCTGCTCCGTTTTCTCCCATAAGAGCATGCACTTCACCCGAGCGCAGTTCAAAACCTACGCCTTTAAGGCAATAAACACCGGGGAATCGCTTTTCAATTCCATGCATTTCAACCAATAGAGACATCATCTTCACTCCATAGTGGTGAGTTGATTCAAACATTCAGCGTCAAACATCGCTAAATTGTCACACCGCCATCAACAGATAAAGACTGCCCAGTAATACACAGACTCTCATCAGATAATAAAAATACAACCATCGGAGTAATGTCATCCACTTCAGCAAGACGCCCCATTGGTTGGCGGGCGATAAAATCTTTTTCTGCTTGTACTGGATCTGGTGCAGAAGAAATTCGACCTTGCAGAGAAGGGGTATTAACGGTTCCGGGGTTAACCGAATTACAGCGTATGCCTTTTTTCACAAAATCCGCTGCAATACCTTTGGTCAACCCAATCACCGCGGCCTTACTCGCACCGTAGGCAGTACGCATAGGAAAGCCTTTAATAGACGATGCCATAGAAGCCATATTAACAATCGAAGACGAACCTGTGATTTTTGCTTGTTCCAACATGCCCGGTAAAAAAGTACGACACATACGCATCATTGAAGTGACATTGAGATTCATACTGAAATCCCAATCTTCATCAGAGATATCCAATACGGTGCCATTGTGAACAAAACCCGCACAATTGAACAAACCATCTAGATTAGGCAGCGTCTTAGCGAAGGCTTTTATCGCATTGCTATCCGTTACATCTAATAAATGCGTCTGAATCTGTGGGCAGTCAGACTGCAGTTTTTGCAAAGCCTCTTTATTAATGTCTGTGGCGATAACGTTCGCCCCTTCTCTTAAACAGGCTTCAGCACTTGCTCTACCAATTCCTTGACCAGCGGCTGTTATTAATATTGTTTTGCCTTTAAGTCTCACAATCGTTTCTCCGTTTCTCATTTGGGTAATAACCTCAGCGACATAATTTCCATTACGTTGCCTCAGTTACATAATTTCAGTTACATAATTTCAGTTACATAATCTCAGTTACATCACAGCGCCAATTTGCCAAGGCACAAACTCTGCCCCACCAAAACCAAGCGCTTCACTTTTTGTTTCTTCACCAGAGGCTATTCGAATAATTAACTCAAACAACTCAGCACCTTTTTCTTCTATAGAAACACCGCCGGTGACTATGTCACCACAGTTCAGGTCCATGTCTTCCTGAAGACGACTGTACATTTCAGTATTGGTCGCCAATTTAATACAGGGAGTCGGTTTATAGCCTGAAACAGAGCCTCGTCCTGTGGTAAAAATGATCATATTGGCGCCAGATGCCACTTGCCCAGTCACCGAACAAGGATCAAAACCTGGACTGTCCATAAACACGAAACCTTTTTTATCAATGGTTTCTCCGAATAAATAAACATCGGTAAGTGGCGCACTGCCACCTTTTGCCACAGCACCCAATGATTTTTCAAGAATCGTAGTCAAGCCGCCACTTTTATTACCGGGACTTGGGTTGTTATCCATCTCTCCACCATTGCGAGCGCAATAGTCTTCCCACCAATGAATTCGGTCGATGAGTTTTTGAGCAACGTCTTTAGTGACCGCACGACGGGTCAATAAATGTTCGGCGCCATACACTTCAGAGGTTTCAGAGAGAATAGTTGTGCCACCATGTCGAACCAGTAAATCAGAGGCATATCCTAGCGCTGGGTTAGCCGTAATACCGGAATAGCCATCTGAGCCGCCACATTGCATCCCCACCATGATTTCTGAAACAGACGCTGGTGTTCGTATTGCTTTATTGGCTTCTTTGGCAAGTATATGCAGTTCTTGCAACCCTTTTTCTATGGTTTTACGCGTTCCCCCTTCTGACTGAATTGTCATGTAGCGAAACGCAGCACCTGGTTCTTGGTTACCCACTAAACTGGACACTTGTAGCACTTCACAACCAAGACCGACCAAAAGTATGCCGCCAAAGTTAGGGTTTTTAGCATAACCGGTGAGCGTACGATGCAGTGTTTGATAACCTTCACCTTGACCAGACATACCGCAGCCCGTGCTATGAACAATAGGAACAATGCCATCAATGTTTGGGTAATTTTTTAAGAAATCGGTTTTGTTGGCGGCTTCCTCAATAAAACGCGCCACAGAACCCGCGCAGTTTACAGACGTTAGAATACCAAGATAATTACGTGTACCTACCTTGCCATTATCGCGGTGATAACCGTTAAAGGTGCGCGGGGTTAAAATCGGAGGAAGTGGGTCGCAATTTTGAGAAAAAGCGTAGTCTTGAAGGTGTTCGCCCATGCCCATGTTTTGTACGTGAACATGTTCACCTAGAGCGATAGATTGAGTGGCTTGACCAATAATTTGGCCGTAACGAATCACATTGTCACCTTTTGCTATTTCCTTAACAGCGACCTTATGGCCCCTTGGAACATAGCTAAGCAGTGTGACGTCAAATTCATTTAGTTTACTGCCTTGAGCAAGATCACTTAAAGCGATAATGACGTTATCATTAGCATGTAAACGAATGGCTTGTTTGGATCCAATGATCACGGGCAATCCCCTGTTCTAAATTCACATTTAATTATTGTTGTTGTATATTAAACTAGCACCAAGTATTTCAGTCGTCAACTAACATGTTAGTACAAAGGAATAAAATTATGACGGAGTCATCGCTTAATAAAATTCAGAACTTGAGCGGTTCACTGTCTCAGCGGGTCTATCTATCTTTGCGAGAAGCCATACTTTCAATGCAATACCCACCCGGCACAGTGATTCGAAAAGGCGCAATATGTGAGCAATTAGGAGTTTCTCGATCACCGGTTGCAGAGGCCTTGGCTAGACTTTCAGCAGAAGGATTGGTCGATGTTATTCCGCAATCTGCAACGAAAGTGTCTTGTTTTTCAATGGATGAAATCCGCGAAGCAAGCTTTTTACGACAAGCACTCGAGATCGCCGCCGTAGAAAAAGTGACGCAAGAACGCACAGATGAGCAACTCGCGGCACTCACTCGAAACGTTCGCATGCAAGCGTTATTGGTGGAAGATAAAGACTTCGTTGGGTTCTACCAAGCGGATGAAGAATTTCATACATTGCTAATGAACTTCACTGGTTTCAATGGTGTTTCACAAGTTCTCGACAGCGTTTCCCTACATCTAATTAGGGCGCGCATGTTGGTTTTACCAGAAGAAGGAAGGCCCGCAGAAGCCGTAAAAGAGCATCAGGCCATTTTAACAGCGATCAAAAATCAAGATGTGGATGCCGCTCGACAAGCGATGAAATACCACATTGGTCAGTTGATACCCAGACTGTTACCGCTAGAAGAATCTCACCAAGAGTATTTTAAAACGTAATTAAAAAAGCCGTGACACACGCCAATACCAACAATAAAAATAACGAGGTACAACAATGCTTTACCATATCCCAAGCTTAATAACGCCTGAACTGCTTTATGCAATGAAAGCAATGGGCCACGGTGATGAATTGCTCATTACTGATGCAAATTTCCCGGCCACCAGCCATGGTCGAGAGTGTATTAGACTAAGCGGAGTGGACAGTTCCGAGGCCTTATCTGCGATATTAACCCTCCTCCCAATCGATACTTTTGTAGACAACCCCTTTACCACGATGGAAACGGTCGATCATCCCGATATCATCCCTCCAACAGTGGAGGATTTTACTCAAATTATTCGAAACAAAACCCAGTTCACCTCTTCTCCAAAAGGGCTTGAGCGTTTCGAATTTTACGAACGGGCAAAAAAATCCTTTGTCATCATTCAAACATCTGACATTCGCTCCTATGCCAATATCATCGTCAAAAAGGGGGTCATTAATCATGCGAATTGACTCTCATCAACATTTTTGGCGGTTACAACGCAATGATTACGGTTGGCTGACACCTGAATTAACCGCACTTTATAAAGATTTTGAACCAGATGATTTAGCGCCGTTACTACACGCACATCACATCGATGGAACCATCCTAGTACAGGCGGCTCCAACTGACGCTGAAACAGATTTTTTATTGCAACTGAGCGATCAGCACGAAAGCATCAAAGGGGTTATTGGCTGGGTGGATTTTGATCGTGAAGATGCTTCTTCACGTATCACTGAGTTAGCAAAACATCCGAAACTCGTAGGGCTTCGTCCCATGATTCAAGACATCGACGATGTAAATTGGATGCTGAGCCCGTCTGTTGCCACCGCGTTAACTAGCCTAAGCCAACATCAACTTGTATTCGACGCCTTAATAAAACCCCTACACCTAAACAATTTAAAGACACTGGTTGATCGGCATCCCGACCTAAAAATTATCATCAATCACGGGGCTAAGCCGAACATTAAAAATGATGAATTAAGCCAATGGCGCACAGACATTAATGCTTTTCGTAACACCCACAACATCAGCTGTAAACTTTCTGGTCTGGTGACAGAGGCAAAAGACAATTGGCAACCAGAAGATTTATCTCCCTATCTAGACACGCTCTTTGATGTATTTGGCGATAATAGAATACTGTGGGGAAGCGATTGGCCTGTGTGCCTACTCGCCAGTTCTTATGGGAAATGGCTAGACACTATTGACCTGTATTTATCACAAAGCCACCGATCTAAAGAAAAGGTATTTGGTGCGAATGCGATTCGTGTCTATAACCTATCACAATAGGATTAAGGGGCTTTTTTCGGACTCATCGATACCGGCTTTGGTAAATTAGTACCTGGGCGTTTAATCCATGAATGGCTGTTTGGTTTGTTTTAGACTATAAATATTAGCTAATGATTCTATTGTTACTTATCTGTCATATTAACTCTGTACTCTGATTCCATACGCACTTTGAAAGCTACTGGAGACGAAAAACATGAAGATGAAAGGCCAATTAGACAGCGCTCAACCGATGAAGAAGCACAAAGCTAAATCGAAAAAAAATGAGCTTAAAAAGAAAAAACAAGCCAAGTTAGAAGCGAAGAAAAGCGCCAAAGAAAAAAAGGACATTCAGCCCAAAGAACAGCCTTCAGCGGAAGTAGTGACATCGCCAAAAACAGTTAAACGTACGCCTAAAGCGTCGTTAGAAAGTAAACCGACAGCGCCGCTCGAGAACGCGCCACAAAACACACCAATCAACACGACGATCGTCCTTGACGCCGAGCCTACGGCATCGCCCACTCAAACTAATCGGCAACGGGCATCAAAAAGCCTCGCGCCGATGACAAAAGAAGAACAGCTAGTGACGGTGAATCAGATCATCAAACGCCTGTTATTAAATGAAGTTTCGCAAGGCGCTGCGCTTCGTGAGTTGCGAGTGAAAGTCTTAGGGCTAAGGCAAGAAGCCTTTACCGAGTTAACCGGTGTTTCTCGTAAGACGCTGTCTGAGATTGAAAATAACAAAGGCAACTACACACCAGAAGTCATTAATAAGGTGTTTAAGCCGTTTGACCTAAAAGTGGGCCTAGTACCTACATCCAGTCAGCTATTAATTGCGATACTCGCCAATTAGTCCGGTTAAAATAACCAGAAGCCTATGCATCGTTCTGGACTAAACGCACGATGCAAAGCTTTCCATTTGCTTGGCAAGATCAAAGTCTTTATGAGAAATACCTGACACATCGTGGGTCGTCAGTTGGATTTTGACCGTACTGTACACATTGAACCATTCTGGATGATGATCTTGCTTTTCGGCATACATGGCACTCATAGTCATAAATCCAAATGCGTGTTGAAAGTTTTTGAATTTAAAGGTTTTTGTGAGTTTTTCGTCCTCTATCGTCCAGTCTTGAGACGCTTCTGTATTTAACTGGTTAAGTGCTTTCTCTATCTCATGCTGTTCGAGCTTTCGATGTGTCATGCTTTTCCACCTCTGTTTAAATAAGAAAATTGAAATACTTGAATGAGAGTCATCAGTGTAGTCCTTTCATCGCCCGTTCGATAACATAACGAAAAAAAGCCCTCTGATAGCATCACATTGAAGGGGGTTTTTGAACGTGTAACCAGCACACCATTAGCGTAAAGACCACAATCGCTATATTAAACTCAAGCCTTTATAATGCACCCTAACAAATGCAAAACACTTCATCGAAAGGTACTCCCGTGGATCAAGACACTCTTACCGTTTTACAAAAGCTGACCCATAGCGACGATTTCCTAAAAGCGACCGCCCTTCCTATTGATGAAGAACATTTTATTCAGTCCGAACAAGCCAAAAAAGAGTGGGAG
>CAXBGJ010000084.1:0-13181 GCA_963975045.1 uncultured Marinomonas sp.
CGTCAACGCAAAAGCGTGTGGCAAATCGTTCAGATAATTGGATTTTATCCAATTTAAAGTTCATTTCTTTACGGCGAGCGTTGGTTGCCATCGCGATGGGGGTGGTGATTTTACGGAGTAAATTACGTACGCCGTGAATGGGCTCTAAGTTTGCTGCAATAATAGTGTGGAATTGCTTCCGGTAGTCTTCATAAAAATTTTCTGGAAGGGCTCTACCTAGCAATTTTTCGGCGTTGGCGAGGTTTTCTTGATTGGTGAATCCGGTAAATTTCGCATGCAATGTTTCATCATCAAGTTCAAGGCCATATTGGCTTAGCATGGACTTTAGAATGTTATTTGATATATTTTCGGTGTCGACAATAACGCCATCACAATCAAATATTATTGCTTTGTAAGAGTAAGTCATAGAGACGATGTTTCGTTATGAGTGAATGATTGATGATAACGAATTTGGTGGCTGTTAAGGAAGGGAGGGGGTTTATTATTTTTCTCCCCTAAAAAAATACTATTTACGATATACTAGCACCCAACTAATGATGGGTTTTGCTCTTATAAGTTTTAGTTGCTTGCTTGGCTAAGATGCTGTGGACGAGCACTGATTTTTTTGATTGCTTTTACCGTGGTTTTGAAAAATGCGACAACTGTTTTTACACGGCGAGCGCGCAGTTGGCGGCGAGCGTGGTCTTCAATTGTGGTATCTACGTAACCCCATTTTGCTAAAAGTGCTTCGTACTGTTGTTGAGAGTCCATGGTATTCTCCTGCTGTGGTTATTTAAAATGTTGTTTTATTACAACAACACTAATACTAGATAAGCTTGACCGATTGAACAAACGATCCTTTCTCACTTGTTAGATTAGTTTTTTTCATCATTTTGATTTCTTAAGGAAACCGCCTTGTATCAACCGTTAGAATGTTTTTCCAAAAATTGGATTTTTAAGCGAAACGACCCAAAAATAGAGCCAGAAGATTTGCAAGAAATACGTCTTTTGAGCGAGCAACGAGCCGCCCAAATTTGGCGAGATTATATTAGTGATGAGCAAGTGCATCCGGATCACTTTACCGATAAAGATTGGTTGAAAAAAACCACTGAAAAAGCCGCTATCACTAAGCTTCAATGGGAAAAGTCATGGGACAGTGATCAGGCATCACTGCCAGATGGTTTCTTGGCGCATTTTGATGCTTGGGGTGATGACACCACCGTGTTTTTTTGCTGTCACAACGAGTTGATTTTTGAACTTAAGTGGGGGATTTTCAAACGCACGTGGAAGACCTTTTTGTTTTTAGATAACGGGCCTATTTTAGTCGGTAAAAAGAAGAAGCAAGCGGCACAGTTTCATTCTAACGGTTGGGTGAATTTGTTATTTAGAGAAACCTAAAGGTGGGTTGCAGAGCCGGTTGTTATTTGCACTCTGTTTTGTCTTTTTAGTGATTTACTTTCATATAGGAAGGCTGAGACTCCGTTTTCGACTCGCGAGGCAATGCGCATTGAATGACTGGTAGTAATTAAGCAGCAACTGACTGTGGTCATTGTGCCCTAGAGTGTCGAGTAACATGGCGGTGACTTCGGCGGTGGCAAACTGTATTTGATGGCTTGAATGGCGCACAAGAAAAGAGCGCTTTGCCTCGCTGCTTATTTCAAGATGAGGGATATCTTTTAGCCACTCGCTTTGATGAAACATCTTGCTTGCTTGTTTCCATGTCCCGTCCAAAATAATAAAAGTATGTTTTACATCGGTTTTGTTTGTCTGCGGGACAAGGCTTCGCAGTTGTCTCTTTTGTGTTTGTGCTGTTTGCGTATTTGGAAACAGGAGTGTGCAGTGTCCTTGTCGACTTTCTAGTTGGCTCAAGAGTGCTGCTGATGGCTCCGTTCTGCTCCATAGGTATGCTTGCGTGTCGTTGGGAAACAGATCTGCGATGAGCCTTCCGCTATTGGTTGGCTTATGTATTTCATCTCGATGAAAAAGTAAGATAAATTCAATAGGCGATGATTGGTTTACTCTAAGATGACAAAAACAGGAAAATTCGGCCATTAGGCAATGTGGGCAACGAATGGCGTTAGACCCTCTGGCTTTGAATGGTCTCATGGATTGCGTTTTACATTCTTCGCGTAAAATGTCGACGCAGTGTTTGGTTGGCGCTATTTTCATGACTTGAATGCTCTATTTTTGACGGCGACATTATCGACTTTTTGTCTGTCATGTCTAGAGGGTTTGTTTCCATATTGAGATTGATACGCCTTATCGTAACGTTCCTTAAGTGTTGATAAATCGGAATTATAATAATTCAAACCTAGACATAGGCTGAGTCTTTTTTGTAGAAAACTTTACAGAAAATATGCAAATATAAAGGAATGATTTAAAACGAGCTTCTTGCTTCTGTTCGTTGTCATCAAGTCACGATATGGTTGAGATATTATTTTTCGATATGAGCTGTTTATGAGTCGTTATATCTCTCCAATTTTATACATTCTTCTGATGTTGGTTGGGTGTGTCGCATTTATATCCATTGCTGGAGTGCGAATTGGGGTTTTTGAGCCAATAACAGGTTTCTCCATGTTACGCAAAAGCGTATTTGCCTCGTTATTGCTCTCTTTTCTTGCTGTGTTGTCATTGGGGCTTTGTCGGAAAGAAAAGAATATTGCGAGTCAGCGTTTTTTCTTTCTCGTATTAATTGTGTCTTTGGTTTACAGCACCATGTGGATTGGGTTTTATTTGCAAAGATCTGGGTTGCCTCAGATTAATGATATTACGACCGATACCGATTCTCCTCCTGCGTACTTGAATGTTAATTTCATTCGAAAGTACAGCGAAAATAACCTCAGTTATAACCCTGAATGGGCGGACATTCAGCATAAGTATTATCCAGAAGTTATCCCTGTTTATACGAGTAAAAGTAAAGATTTTGTTTATTCGGCCGTCACTGAACTTATTGAAAGTCGTGGTTGGGAAGTGGTTGCAAAATACGCGCAAGCCGGCATTGTTGAGGCGACGGCTCGTACGCCTATCTTCGGTTTTCGTGATGACGTTGTTATTCGTATTACTCAAATAGAACCTGATAAGGTACAAGTGGATATGCGCTCTTGTTCAAGAACCGGTCGCGGTGACTATGGTGTTAATGCACAACGTATTGAATCCTTTATGTTGGATTTATCTGGTTCTTTGACTCGCTCTTCCATGCCTCATGTAAATTCAGTTCGTTAATTTTCTACTCGTCTTCGAAAATCAGACACGCTAGACTCTCCTTATATCTTACTCAAGGAACGTTCAAGTGAGTCTTCGTCAGCAGCAAAAAGCCAATACCCGATCCAAAATTAAAGCAATCGCTAAGCGCGCCTTTTTAAAGCAAGGCATTGAAGCGACCAGTACCCGTTATTTGAGCGAGCAAGCTGGTATTGCGGTCGGTACTCTATTTGTTCATTTTCCCGATAAATTATCCTTAGTAAAAGACATCTTTTTTGATGAGATGGATGTGGCACTTCGTGCTGCGGTTGTTGCTCAAAAAGCCAGTTCATCACCAATGGATTACTTGCAGCAAATGGCGCAAGTGCTGTTTGATTTCTATGATGAGTATGTGGAATTTACTCGACAGGTATTATTGGATAGCCTGGCAAAGGGCGGCTTTCATACGAACCAAATGGCGGTAATTTCAGATGGCATTGTAAAACGATTCAAGCAAGTTGGCGTGGATGATAAAACAGCGAGTATTTTTGCTGAGAACATGATGTCCAATTATTGGTTTGTCTTGTTAAGTGGTGTGCCAAAAGGAGGGTTAGGGGTTGCTGCAATAACGCATTTGGAGCGGATGAATCTGCCGTTTGAAATGTCATATCGAAATGCGCTTAAAAATAAAGGCTAGTGTTTCTACTGTAATTCATTGGCCTTTCGATAAGGGCCTTGGTAGTCAAATAAGCGCTCTGTTACTTGCCAATGTTGCTTTTGTTTTTTTGCGATGACGAAATCTGGAGTGGGGAGGTAAGGTAAAAAAGGCTCAACCTCTTCTAGGGTGTCGAATTGAACCGATTGGATGCCATTGGCGATGCGGCGGCCGAAAAGATCATTAAAAGCCTGTCGTGACTTCTTGTAGTTAAAGCGAAACGTCTCAGAAAGCGTTAATCCATCTTCATCGTGATAGGTGATTTTGATGCTTTTGTCTTTTGCATCGATCTCCGGCGTAATGTCAGAGCAACGCAATACCTTGTTGTTTTTTAGGTTTAGCGCACTTCTTAATAAATCGTCAGGGTCGATGAGCTTTTCTGAACAGTGTTGGCACTGTCTTGCTGCAATGTCATTTTCTTCGTTGCAATAGGGGCAGCGTTTAAAGCGAAAGCGATACGAGCATTGCACTTCACCTTCAGTGGTTTCTACTAGCCCGTGACAGCGGCGTCCAAAATGTTCAATGATATTACCTTCGGTGTCTTTTCTTCCCCAAAAGGTGTTGGCAAAATCACATTCAGGGCAATGTATTTGCACGGCGACTGAATCTTGAGTTGGGCGTTTCTCACCAATCTCAGGTTGGAATATGTTATAGCCATTATTGGTATAATCCAGAATCAAACAGTCTTTTTTACCTGGGCTTAATCGTAGGCCGCGACCGACAATTTGTTGGAATAAACTGATGGATTGAGTTGGTCGTAAAATAGCGATTACGTCTACGTGGGGTGCATCAAACCCTGTGGTTAACACAGAGACATTCACGAGAAATTTTATTTCTTTGGCCTTAAAATTAGCTATCAATGCATCGCGCTGTTTCATTTTAGTCTTGCCCGTAATAAGGGCGGTTTGCTCTTCTGGTAAGTAGCTGGCAATTTCTTTGGCGTGATCGATTGTCGCCGCGAAAATCATTACACCTTGTCTATCCTGGCTGAGCTGAAGGATTTGCTCAGCTACGGCTTTTGTAACGCGAGGGTGTTTGTGGATTAGCTCATTTAACGCGATATCATCGGTGTTCTGTTCGCCGTCTAAGCTTTCTGTAAGAAGGCTGAAGTCATAATGAGCAATGGCGGCATCATAATGAATCGGTGGTGTTAAATAGCCCTTTTTTACCATGTGTTGCAGAGGTAATTCAAAAATGCATTTTTTAAAAATAGAGTCTGTGCACTGGCGAGTGTAGCCATGGTAATGGCGGTGATAAATCCAGCCGCTTCCTAGTCGATACGGTGTTGCTGTTAAACCAAGGATTTTAACCTTAGGGTTGAGCGTCTTAAAGTGCTCGATGGTTTTGCTGTATTGGCCACTTTCTTCCATACTGACCCGGTGGCATTCATCAATGATGATGAGACTCACTGGTTCATCGAAGGTGGAGAGGCTTGCAGAAATGGATTGAATACTGGCAAAAGTCGTTTTTGCTGAACTGGTTTTTTGGCTTAAACCGGCGGAAAAAATACCAGCGGAAGAGCCCGTGGCAAGAAACTTAGCGTGATTTTGTTCTACCAATTCTTTAACGTGAGCAAGGCAAATGACTCGCCCCTTTGCAAGGCGGCTCAACTCTGCAATAACAAGGCTTTTACCCGCGCCAGTAGGAAGAACAATAACAGCAGGATCATCGCTGCTGCGAAAGTGAGCGAGAGACGCCTCAACGGCTTGGTTTTGATAGTCTCGTAATATGAATGGTTGGCTCATCTTATTTTAAATCTATGTGGCGAAATCTTGATGTGTTGTCTGTTGGGCTACAGTATCATAGCCGCAGTCGCTATTTTGCCTTTTTACACGTGATCTTTTTATAAGTGATGAACTTATCTATGCCTACCGAAGTCCAGCCAGTTAAAAGTTTGTATGTTGAAAACTCCATTCCTGCGTTCAGTCGAGAAGAACCGTTTTCTAATCTGCTGATGGATCTACAAACAAAAGGCTGGAGTGTTCAGGATGACTTTTTCTCAACGGATTTCACTCAAGCTCTGATGGATGAAGTGGAGAATATTCACATCGCCTACATGCAGCAAGCAGGTGTAGGGCGAAAGCAAGATCATCAAGTGGTTTTAGACACTCGTCGTGATTATATTCAATGGATCGACCCGGACAAGCCGATTAAAAAAGATTTTTTGAAGATGATGGAAGAGTTGCGTGTCGCGCTTAATCGACGATTGTTTTTGGGCTTGTTTGATTATGAGGCGCATTTTGCGCGTTATGAAACAGGCGCTTTTTATGAAAAGCACATAGATGCTTTTAAAGGTGAAAGTAACCGTATTTTATCGACTGTCTTGTATTTGAATGAAGGTTGGCAAGACGGAGAAGGGGGTGAGTTGGTTATTTACGATGAGAACGACCCAACGATAGAAATAGGGCGTTTCTATCCTAAAAAGGGACGTTTAGCCGTTTTTCTGAGTGAGTGTTTTTATCATGAGGTTGTTGTGGCCAATCGAACTCGTCACAGTATTGCGGGTTGGTTTCGCATTAATAACACCACCAGTATGACGCTTGATCCAGATCAATAAAACAATATGTTTGTTTTTAATCCACATGATGTATCAGGTTTTTATAGTAATAGTCTCGAAAAGGTCGTTGTAAATCTCTATAATGCGCGCCTTGTTTAATTGCTCTGGTTTTACGTTCCAGATCGCATAGGAGAAAGAATATGTCTAACGTCGTTGTTTGTGCCCTTTATAAATTTGTTGAACTGCCTCATTTCGAGTCCATTCGTGAACCGCTTCAAAAAACATTAGAAGATAATGCTATTCGTGGCACTTTATTATTAGCAAGCGAAGGCATTAATGGCACCGTGGCAGGGCCTCGTGAAGGTATTGATGCTTTATTGGCGTGGTTGGATCAGCAACCCGGCCTAGACAATATTGTTTCTAAAGAATCTTATGACGAAAGCATGCCGTTCTACCGCACCAAAGTAAAACTTAAAAAAGAAATCGTCACGATGGGCATTGAAGGTATTGACCCTAAACGTGTGGTAGGTACCTATGTTAAGCCAAACGAGTGGAACGATTTGATCTCTGATCCCGATGTGATCTTAGTAGATACTCGTAACGACTACGAAGTTCAAATCGGTACCTTTAAAAATGCGGTTAACCCTAAAACGGATACATTCCGCGAATTTCCTGCCTATGTAAAAGAAAACCTAGATCCTGCTAAGCACAAAAAAGTCGCCATGTTTTGTACGGGCGGCATTCGCTGTGAAAAATCCACAGCGTACATGTTGGAGCAAGGTTTTGATGAGGTTTACCATCTTGAAGGTGGCATCTTGAAATACTTGGAAGAGGTGCCGAAAGATGACACTATGTGGGAAGGTGAATGTTTTGTGTTTGATAATCGCGTTTCTGTTAATCACGATTTAGAAAAAGGCGAATATGACCAATGTCATGCTTGTCGTATGCCAATCACCGAAGCCGAAAAGCAAGACGAGCGCTATGTCCAGGGCGTGAGTTGTGTGCATTGTTTTGATAAGTTTACCGACGAGCAGCGCCAGCGTTTTATCGAGCGTGAGCACCAAGTTCAACTTGCGCGCTCTCGTGGTGAGGAGCATATCGGTGCGGAAGTGTTTGACGCTGTTGAGAAACACCGTGTCGAAAAAGCCTTGGAAAAAGAGCGTCAGCGTAAGGTGCATGAAGCCAAAACGAGCTAGTCTGCTTGGCATTCGCCCGACTGTGTTGGGCGATTTTTTGTTCTAAATACAAGCTATTGATCTTTATAGTGAAGTTTTTTGTTATTTCTCTCCATTACCTGTCGTACAGTAGACTAAGAGTGGTTTCGAAATGCTTCGGACTGCCGTACAATAAAAAATCGCTTTTTATCAGCCAGTATCCATCATGAGTTATCAAGTTTTAGCACGTAAATGGCGCCCACAGAATTTTCTTGAAATGGCTGGGCAAGACCATGTACTTCAAGCGTTGGTGAATGCTTTACGCCAACAGCGTTTACATCACGCCTATTTGTTTACCGGAACACGTGGTGTTGGTAAAACCACCATTGCCCGTATTTTTGCTAAATGCTTGAACTGTGAAACCAATGGAATCTCACCTGAACCTTGCGGTACATGTGACAGTTGCCGTGAGATTACGGAAGGTCGTTTTATTGATCTTATCGAAGTGGATGCGGCGTCTCGTACTAAAGTAGAAGATACCCGTGAGTTATTAGAAAATGTGCAGTACGCGCCGACTCGCGGCCGCTTTAAAGTCTACCTGATAGACGAAGTGCACATGCTGTCCACTCACTCCTTCAATGCCTTATTGAAAACACTTGAAGAGCCGCCAGAACACGTTAAATTTTTATTGGCGACAACCGACCCGCAAAAACTTCCCGTCACTGTGTTATCCCGTTGTTTGCAATTCAATCTTAAAAATATGACACCACAGCGCGTGGTCGATTATTTGCAAACTGTGCTTAATGCAGAGAAGGTCAATTTTGATCAGCCCGCGTTATGGCAAATAGGCCAAGCGGCAAATGGCAGTATGCGTGATGCGTTGAGTTTGACGGATCAGGCGATTGCATTTGGTAATGGTACCATTTCAGAATCTGGTGTAACGGCTATGCTGGGCCTGATTAACCAAGCCCAGGTGTTGGACTTATTGGAAGTAGTTGTCTCTAAAAATGCTGCACAAGTACTGTCTCTTATAGAGCAACTTGCTGATTATCAACCTGATTTCACGGCGATTTGTGGCAGTTTATTGGACACCTTGCATCGCGTAGCGATAGAGCAACAGGTGCCGGGCGCTCTGGCTGATCAGCTTGGAGATTTGGCTAGAATTCAAACTATTGCTGCCAATGTAAGCTCTGAAGAAATACAAGTTATGTATCAGAGTTTGTTGATTGGTCGTCGTGATTTATACCTAGCGCATTCAGCTCGTGCTGGCTTTGAAATGCTGATGTTAAGGTTAATTGCCTTCCGTCCCGTGCCACCTATGGTGATGAGCCATAACGCACCGGCTGCAATACAAACAACGCCGGAAGTTGATGCCCCGTCGCAAGCCACAACAGAAAAAAAAACACCCGACGATGAGTTAGTCGATGTTGCTGCCGATGACCTTATAGAAACGCCATCGTCACCCTCAATACAGGCGACACCGACATCCTCAATGCAGGTGACACCGACAACAGTAATAGACAAAAAAGAAGCGCTCGCGTCTGCTGTCACGGAACATCCACCTTGGGAAGACGCACCAGAGGCTTCTCTTACTGAGGCGCCATCTTCTTTTGAGGCTGAGCGTATTGAACCGCTGGCGACTGAGGTGAATGAGTCAATCATCCCAACCACGTCGGAGGATACTAAATTAGCTGAAGTCGTGCCGTCACAAGAAACCGTTCTGTCACAAGAAACTGTTCTGTCACAAGAAACAGTTCTGTCACAAGAAACAACACCGCTACAAGAGATAGAAGCGTTAGAGCAAGTTTCGTCGCTAACAGAAGAAAAATCGACGGCTAGTGAGCCAGAGTCGATTCCGTCATCGGAACAAAATAATAAGCCGTTCATCATCGCGGAAGCTGAGTATTTAGACGCGGCGACAGACGAGGATGATGAGGACGAAGAAGAAGCCGAAGAGCGAGAAATTGCAGATATTATTAATCCCTTTAATCCAGCAGCTGACTTAGTTGATGCATTAGGGGCGGAACCTATTGCGTCACCAGAGATCGAAGAAAACAAAGAGCCTGATACGCGGTTGTCAAAAATCCCTGATACCATAGCGCAACCCGCATTAGCCATGCCGATGCCTGCGTTAAGTCACTATAATGAATTGACCATGAAGTTGTGGTGGTTGGTGGCACCGCGTTTATCTTTGACGGGGTTGGTACAAAATATTTTAATGAATTCCAGCTTGGTGGATGCCAGTGATCAAGGCATTCGCTTAGAAGTGCCTTTGGAATATGGGCACATGCTCAATCAAGTGCGCTACGAGCAAGTGCAAGGGGCACTAAGCGATTTCTTCGCTATGTCTGTGCCTTTGATCATAGATACGGTGGAAGACACCAGCGGCGTTACAGCAGAGGAATTTGCGGCGAGTAAACGCGCGGAAGCGTTGCAAATCGCTATCGAACATTTAAATTCACATCCAGTTGTGCAGGCGCTATCGGCTACGATGGGCGCACAGTTGGTTTACGATACAGTTAAAGTTAAAGCTTAATTTGGAGAGAAAATTATGTTTAAAGGTGGTATGGGTAACATGATGCGCCAAGCGCAGCAAATGCAAGAAAACATGCAAAAGGCGCAAGAAGAAGTTGCCAATATGGAAGTCGAAGGTCAAGCGGGTGCTGGCCTTGTGAAAATTGTCATGACAGGTCGTCATGATGTAAAGCGTGTGTCTATTGATGACTCTTTGTTCGCGGATGACAAAGAAATGCTAGAAGACTTAATTGCCGCTGCGGTTAATGATGCGGTGCGTAACATTGAAGTGAGTCAAAAAGAAAAAATGGAATCTGCAACGGCGGGTATGTCCTTGCCACCCGGTTTCAAAATGCCGTTCTAGGAGCTTGCTTTGTTCAGTCCCTTAATAAAAGAGTTAATTGAATCATTGCGCTGTTTGCCAGGCGTCGGTCCAAGATCGGCTCAGAAAATGGCGCTGTATTTATTGGAACGTGGACATCAAGGGGCCGATAGACTGGCGAATTCATTGCGTGAAGCGCTCGACAAAGTCGGGCGTTGTTCAAGTTGTCGTACATTGACAGAAGAGTCAGAGTGTCAGCTTTGCCGAGACCCCGAGCGCGACGCTAAGCGCCTGTGTATTGTTGAAACGCCAGCGGACGTTGTAGCGATTGAGTCGGCGGGCACTTACACAGGGCGTTACTTTGTTTTATTAGGACATTTGTCACCGATTGATGGCATTGGTCCTGAAGAGTTGGGCTTGGATCGTCTTGAAGCCTTAGTACAGCATAACGAAGTAGAAGAGGCGATTATTGCCACTAACTCGACGGTAGAAGGTGAAGCCACTTGTCACTATATCGCCGAGAAATTAAAAACATTGAACATCAATGTCAGTCGAATCGCTCATGGAGTTCCTATGGGTGGTGAGCTGGAATACGTTGATGGGAATACTCTGGCGTTGGCGCTAGAGGGACGGAAGAAACTCTAGTATGAATGATCAAGATGATGCTCTGAATATTATTTGGGTTGCGGATAACGAATCGCTGGTGACATGGTGTGATTACTGGGCGCAGTTACCAGTCATTGCGGTCGACACGGAATTTATTCGTCGCACGACCTATTTTCCTATTACGGGGCTCATTCAAATTAGTGAAGGCGATAAAGCGGTGCTAATTGATCCATTGAGCATCGACGAATGGGAACCGCTTCGAACCTTAATGGTGAACCCTTCTGTGATGAAGGTGTTTCATGCTTGTTCTGAAGACCTCGATGTATTTGATCGTTTATTGGGCGTATTACCAATACCGTTTTACGACACTCAGATCGGTGAAGCCTATGCGAGCGCCCAATGGTCGCTGAGTTATGTGAAGCTGATTCATGAATATTTGCAGATCGAAGTCGCAAAAGACGAAACGCGTTCGGATTGGGTTCAACGTCCATTAACCGATGCACAAAAACGTTATGCGGCTCTAGACGTTGTGTACTTGGCAAAAATGTACCCAATGCAAATCGCCCGTTTAGAAGAAAAAAACATGCTTGAATGGGTGTTAGAAGACTGTGAGTCTCTGAAGTGGCAATATCAGATGAATTCTGACCCTGAGCAGAATTGGGCTGGTATTAAAACGGCGTGGCGTTTGTCTCCAGCCGGTTTAACACTATTGAGATTGTTGTTTATTTGGCGTGATGAACAAGCTCGAAAAGAAGACGTTCCTAAAGGCCAGATATTAAAAGATCGTACATTATGGTCTTTGGCGAATACCTTACCGACTCATCATAAAGCGGTCTCTGAGGCAGAAGAACTGACTGGACGTCAACATCGTTTATACGGTGAGGTGATCTTACAAAATGTCGCTTTGGTAAACGAATTGTCCGCGGATGAATACCAGTTGCCGTTGGATGTGCCGTTGCCTTCTCAAGCGGGAGATTTAACCAAATCGATTAAGTCTTTTGTTCGCGAACAATCTGAAACATTAAAGATTGCGCCAGAAGCCATGATGAAGCGTAAACTGTTAGATCCTTTAGTACGACACTTGTTTGATGGTAGTCCTGTGGACTGGCAGAACCCTGCCATAAAAGGGTGGCGTCGAGATGTTATTGTTGACCCCATATTAAATACGTTTAAGAAATAGAAGAATTTTAAAAAAGTCCTAAAATGGCGCAAAACGAGTCAAGAGAAATTTATGAAACAACATTTAATCGTACAAGTATTTCGCTCTTCAAAACATGACGGGATGTACTTGTATGTAGAGAAAAGCCTAGGTCTTAAGGATATTCCTGAAGAGTTAATGACACGCTTTGGCAAGGGCATTAGCGCAATGGTCATGCTACTAACAGCAGAAAGTAAGCTGGCGAGAGCGAACCCTGAAAATGTGATTAAAGGCATTCGAGAAAAAGGTTTTTACTTGCAGCTACCGCCAGTAAAAGAAGAATATTTGTTGGATTTGTATAAAACTCCGACACAAGCTGTTTATTAACGACCTGGGTTCAGATAATGATTGCAAAGCGTTACGAACCTTTTTGGATAACCACGCCATTGGATAAAATGTCTCCGGTAGAGTGGGAATCTATTTGCGATGGTTGTGGTAAATGTTGTCTTCAAAAGTTGCAGGATGATGATACAGAAGAGGTCTTTTATACCAACCTTTCTTGTCATCAGCTAAATGCTGCAAGTTGCCAATGTAAGGTATATGAAACTCGAAAAACGGAAGTGCCGAGCTGCATTACGCTAACGCCGGGTCAAATTGATGAGTTTCAATGGTTGCCTGATACCTGCAGTTATCGCGTTTTACATGAAACGAAAACCTTGCCAAATTGGCATCCTTTGGTGGTTGGTAGTAACAAAGAAATGCTTCGACAAGGATTGACGGTTCGACACTATGCCGTGAACGAGCAAGCAGTTGACGAAGATGAATGGGAAACTCATATTATCAAGTGGGTACATGGTACACCGGAACCGTATGATATAACTTAGCTACGGTGAATGGTCGCTAATTTCAGCAAAGTAGTTCAAGGAGTTCGCAAACGTGAAGTGGTTGAAAATAAATACTGTGTTGTTGTTATCGGCTGTGTTGTCCTTTTGGGTGCCGTTAAGCCAAGCGGACACTCAATTCCGCGTTATTGTAGATGCTTCTGGCAGTATGCTGATCAGTGATCCTGATAAGCT
>CAXBGJ010000085.1:0-13120 GCA_963975045.1 uncultured Marinomonas sp.
GATGGAATACGGTTACGACCATTTTAAATTCTTCCCTGCTGAAGTGAATGGCGGTATTAAGGCATTAAAGGCATTTGGTGGTCCATTGCCGCAAATTAAATTCTGTCCAACGGGCGGTATTGGTGCAGACAACTTCCGTGACTATTTGGCGTTGCCAAATGTACTTTGTGTTGGCGGTTCTTGGATTGTGCCAGCGGATCTTGTTAAAGCGGGCAAGTGGGATGAGATTACTGAATTGGCAAAATCTGTCGCTCAGTAACAGTTGTTCAGGCTTATATAAAAAGGGAAAGACGAATGTCTTTCCCTTTTTATTTTTCTAGATTTGTTTTTCTAGATTTGTCTTTTTAGACTTAGCTTAAAGGTTTTCTTCGGCAAATTCGGCGAGTCTGCTTCGCTCTATGCCATTAACATGCATGACGCTGGCATATTTAAAGGATTTGGATTTCTCGACCAAATAAGTGAGACCTGAGGTGAGTGGGGTGATGTATTTGTTGTCAATTTGAGCCAAATTTCCCAGAACTATAATTTTTGAGTTGCTACCAACCCGAGTTACGATTGATTTTAACTGGAACTGGGTTAAACCTTGAGCTTCATCTATGATTATTAGAGCGTTATTAAAAGATCGTCCGCGCATAAAATTCAACGATTTAAACTGTATATTGGCTTTTTGTTTTACGTAATCGATACTGCTGAACGAGTGTTCATCCGCGCCGTGTAGAATCTCTAAGTTGTCGTCAAAGGCGGCCAGCCAAGGCGCCATTTTTTCTTCCTCGGTTCCGGGTAAGAAGCCAATGTCTTCTGCCATGGGAGGTGTTGAACGAGCCACAATGATCTTATTGAAGCGCTTCTCTTCCATTGTTACTTGAAGGCCATACGCTAGAGCGAGTAGGGTTTTGCCTGAGCCTGCTGGGCCAGTCATGATCATAAGGTCTGAGTTCTCATGACGTAATAGGTAAAACGCCATGGCTTGCTCTAAATTACGAGGAAGGATGCCCCAGAAGTTTTGATTCATCAGGTGTTGTTTGTTGACGTCGAGTAAATAAACAAACTCTTGATCGATGTTGACCACAAAACCAATAAAATTTTCATCATCAATGACAAACATGTTGAGATGGATTTTTGATAAATGGCTTTTGTTAATCACGTGAACGGTATGTCGGCCGTGAGCTTCCGTTTTTACGCTGTCTATGGTCGACCAAAAACTTCCGGTAAACTGAAGATAGCCTTTACTCATCAAATCTAGATCATCAAGCACTCTATCCTTTCGGTAGTCTTCTACGCGCTCAAGCCCTGAGCCTTTTGCTTTAATTCGCATATTAATGTCTTTTGTCACAAGACAGACAGAAGATCGTGGGTGAGTGGCTTGTAAGCTTAGGCCGACATTGATAATACGGTTGTCATTGGCGTGATCGTGGTTGCCATTTAAAAATGGGACGTTTTCAGTGAGTGTGATTTGCTGATCTGGAAAAACAGCTAATGAACCTTCGCTACGTTGGTGCTGGTTTTTGTCTACATCATTGCATCCGACGCGGATAGGCACTCCGGCTTGAAGTTCGCGAGGAGAAGCATCGCCGACGATTTTATCAATGGTGTTAATGGCGACACGTGCTTCACGGCTAACATCCTTGTCTCGTCTATCCTTAATTACATCGAGCTCTTCAAGAACCGTCATCGGTATGACAACTTTATGTTCCGCAAACGCGTAGATAGCCAAAGGGTCGTGCAATAGTACATTGGTGTCCAGAACGTAGATTTTTTCCATAGAGGTTACTCCTGAAATGAGCATGAAGTTTTCTGTTGAAAAGCGAATAAAAAAACGAAACAAAGGGAGGTTTTTCTGTTTGTGAAAATTGAATGCTTAATGCAGTAATAAGTGAGTCGGCTGGAAATTATTCCCGCTTGAGATGGGTGTGGAATGGATATATTTTGGTGATGATTATGGTTTTTTAGCAAGCTAAGCCTCACTGTCTTTGTCCATACTCTAATTGCAGTGTATGACAGTTTTGTGGCTAGTGCTGGTTTTAAATGGTTTTAAATGGTTTTTGGGAGAGATAGGCATAAAAAAACCGCTGTTTTTGACAGCGGTTTTTTTGAATAAAATTTTATTTATTCGTCTAGGAAGCTTCGTAGATGTTCTGAGCGACTAGGATGGCGTAGCTTACGCAATGCTTTGGCTTCGATCTGACGAATACGTTCACGAGTAACGTCAAATTGCTTACCAACCTCTTCAAGAGTGTGGTCGGTGTTCATGTCAATACCAAAGCGCATGCGCAGTACTTTTGCTTCGCGAGCGGTTAGACCTGCAAGCACTGTTGTCGTAGATTCACGTAAGCCTTCAATGGTTGCTATATCAATAGGTGATTCAGCACCATCGTCTTCAATGAAATCACCTAGGTGTGAATCTTCATCGTCACCGATAGGCGTTTCCATCGAGATAGGTTCTTTCGCAATCTTCAAAACTTTGCGGATCTTGTCTTCAGGCATGTCCATTCGGGCAGCCAATTCTTCAGGTGTCGCTTCACGACCCATTTCCTGAAGCATCTGACGAGAGATACGGTTTAGTTTGTTGATCGTTTCAATCATGTGCACCGGTATACGAATAGTGCGAGCTTGGTCAGCGATTGAGCGTGTGATTGCTTGGCGTATCCACCAAGTGGCATACGTTGAGAACTTATAACCACGACGATATTCGAATTTATCGACGGCCTTCATTAAGCCGATGTTGCCTTCTTGTATAAGGTCCAAGAATTGTAGGCCGCGGTTGGTGTATTTCTTCGCAATCGAAATTACCAAACGTAAGTTGGCTTCAACCATTTCTTTCTTCGCACGACGTGATCGAGTTTCCCCGATGGAAATGCGGCGGTTGATTTCTTTTAATTCGGCAATTGTTAGACCAGTGTCTTTTGAAACGGCACGAAGTTTACGCTGGCTGCGCATAAACTCAGGTGAGTTTTCTTCAAGAGCTGCCGCGTAATCCGCACCAGAAGCAATTTGTTCTTTTAGCCAATCAGGATTGGTCTCATTGCTTGGGAAGCGCTTCAAAAACTCCGTTCTTGGCATGCCTGACTTGCGTACACAAACTTGCATGATAAGACGTTCTTGATCGCGAACTTTTTCCATGCGAGAGCGTACACGGTAAACTAAATCATCAAAAATCTTAGGAACCAATTTGATCGGAGCAAAACTGATGCTTAATTCTTCTTGTTTGCTACGAACGGCAGGGTCTTGTCGATTGCTGTTTTCTAGCAAGACTTTAAGTTCGTTGTATATGCGTGCTATGTCGTTGAAACGTAGAGCGGTTTCTTCTGGATCAGGACCGTTATCAGTCTCTTCTTCCTCGTCGTCAGCATTGTCGTCATCGTCAGCATTGTCTGCGGCGTCTTCTTCGACTGGAGGCTCTTCAGGAATCAATTCTTCAAAAACAGGTTCTTCACCATCACCGTCAATGAAACCGCTAAAAATATCACTTAAACGGCCTTCTTCTTCCTGCACTTTTGCGTATGCGTTAAGCAATACGTCAACGGCGCCAGGGAAGTAGGAAATAGCAGACATGACTTCACGCGTACCTTCTTCGATACGTTTTGCAATGGCGATTTCGCCTGCACGAGTCAATAGCTCAACGGTGCCCATTTCACGCATGTACATACGTACAGGATCGGTTGTTCTGGTGATGTCGCCTTCTACGGCAGCTAAGGCCGCGGCTGCTTCTTCTGCAGCGGCTTCATCGGTAGAGTCGCCTTCTTCCATAAGAAGGCTATCTTTATCTGGTGCAACTTCAGAAACCGTAATGCCCATGTCGTTGATCATGGCAATGATTTCTTCTACTTGCTCCGGGTCTGAAAGGTCATCAGGGAGGTGGTCATTAACTTCAGCAAAAGTTAGGTAACCTTGTTCTTTACCCTTGGAGATCAGCTCTTTGAGACGTGACTGTTGAGTGTCTGGCATTCGACAACCTATCGTTAGAAATTCATTTGGGAGTTTAGCAAGCCGCGGATTATAACAAAAATTATCGCTCTCATCCACTTAATCCTATCTTTTCGAATAAAAAATAAGCGGCTTTTAATGTTTTTTTTGTCTGATTAAATCCATCAAATTCCGCAGTTCTTGCTTGCTACTGCTATCCTTTATGGATTCATTTCCTTTGCTTTTCAACCGTGCGATGGAACTATTTAAGCCAAGGTTCTTTTCCATGGCTGAGACCATATCTAGCACTTCTTGTTGTGCATTAGTGATTTTTTGCTTGGTTGTGGCATCTTGGTGGTTTAAAAGTGCGTAAATATTCGTAATGGTGGATTGATCTACCATTTCACCAAGTAGGTGCCCCGTGTTCTTTGTGGGGTATTTTGCAAAATATCTCCATATTTTGCAGAAGATTTGTAGTTCTTCATTTGCTTGGTTGACCAGTGGGTCAGGAAGATCAATGTGCTGTGCTATGTGTGGGTGAAGGAGCAAGCAAAGTGAGGCTTGCTTTATGCGGCTAAGACTAGAGGGGGCAGGAGGGAAAAACGCTTCCTTTTCTTTAAATTTATTAAATTTACCGTCTTTTTTATAAGTCGATTTTTTATTGCTCTCATAATGGCTTGGCGCGCTACTGTATTCATGATTCGAATAACTGTCGTATTCATCATAGGCTGGCGCGTAATGCTCTTCATCGTTGCCAGTATGTGGAATGTGTTCGTTTGTCGTGTTGTTCTGAGTGTCGCTTTGGTTATTGCCTGATGGTCTTTGCTTGGGAATTGATGTGTTGCCTAGCGTGTCGCTATCAATTCCCGATTGTTCACTTAACTGCCGAATAAGCACTGAGCGAAATGTAAGCTCTTTTGGTATCTGCTGGATCATGCTCATGGCGTTACGAGTGAATTGGGCTTCACCTTCTTCGTCGCCAAGGGTGACTTGGTTTCTAGCGTGCTCAAAGAGGACGTGAGAAAGTGAAGAGGCGTCTTCCAATCTTTTGTTAAAGGCTTCTTTGCCTTCTTGCCTTACTAAAGAATCAGGGTCTTCGCCTTCGGGTAAAAACAAAAAACGGATTTGTTTTTCGTCTTGCATAACGGAAAGGGAAGCTTCCAGCCCGCGAATAGCGGCTGAGCGCCCAGCTTTATCGCCATCAAAGCAGAGTACAACCTTGCTGACCAACTTGAATAGTTTGCGTATGTGCTGGCTATTGACCGAGGTGCCTAGTGTGGCGACGGCGTTAGTGATGCCATGTTGAGCTAGCACAATGACATCCATATAACCTTCAACCACGAGTATCTGATCGAGTATTTGGGTGTTTTGTTTTGCTTCAAATAAGCCATAGAGTTCTTGGCTTTTCTGAAAAACAGGGGTTTCAGGGGAGTTCAAATACTTGGGCTTTTCATCGCCAAAAGCACGTCCGCCAAAAGCAATCACTCGTCCGCGGGAGTCTCGTATAGGAAATATGATGCGATCACGAAAGCGGTCGTAATAGTGGCCAGGTTGCTCTTTTTTCTCAACGAGCATTCCGCCTAATAAAAGCTGCTCTTGGCTTTCGGCACGAGTGCCTATTTTCTTGAGGAGATTGTCCCAGCCGGATGGGGCAAAGCCTAGGCCAAAAACTTTGGCTATTTGACCAGATAATCCGCGATCTTTCGATAAATAATCGGTGGCTTTTTTCTTATCAGGGTGTTGGGTAAGTTGCTGTTGATAAAATTGAGCGCTTTCTGATAAGCGCTTTAGGAGTTCGGCGTTTTGCTCGTACCGATCCGGTGCGCCTTGCTCTCTGGGAACTTCCATGCCAGCATCTTTGGCAAGTGCTTCAATTGCATCAACAAAATCCAGATGATCATGTTCCATCACAAATGAAATGGCGTTGCCGCCAGCGCCGCAGCCAAAGCAATAGTAAAACTGCTTGTTCGGATTTAGGCTGAATGAAGGGCTTTTTTCATTGTGAAAAGGGCATAGGGCGCTATAGTTTTGACCCGTTTTTTTTAGGCTGATGCGAGACGCAACCACATCGGTTAGGTCGGTCCGAGCAAGAAGCTCGTCAATAAATTGATCAGGAATGCGCCCCGCCATACTATTAGCCTAATTGTGCTTTTACTTGTTTGCTGATTTGCGCCATATCGGCACGACCTTGCACTTGTGGTTTAACAATGGCCATTACCGCGCCCATTTGTTGCATTGAGCTGGCGCCAGTTTCTTTGATTGCCGCTTTGACAATCTCACCAACTTCATTATCAGTCAATGGTGTTGGTAAAAACTCGCTGATGATCAGCATTTCTTCTTGTTCAATTTTAGCTAGGTCTTCACGATCGCCATCAAGGAACTGCTGATTAGAGTCTTTGCGTTGTTTGTTCATTTTATCTAGGACGGCCAATACACGTGCGTCATCCAATTCAATGCGCTCGTCGATTTCGATTTTTTTACATTCGGATAAAATGGTTCGAATAACGGTTACACGCTGTTTCTCTTTGGCGCGCATGGCGGTTTTTAATGTATCTGAGATGTGTTTTTTTAAATCTGACATAGAATCCTCTTTACTTTCTGGTAGGCAAATAAACAAAAAAACGGCTAGTTTGTTAACTAGCCGTTTTTTATAAGCCTAAATGCAAGGAGCGTCTAGGCAAAACATTTGTTTTTAGCAAATTGCCAAACGGCAGATTGGCCTAGTACAAACGTTGGAATTTCTTCTGTTCACGAGAAACTTTCTTAGCGTGACGTTTTACAGCTGCTGCTGCTGCACGTTTGCGAAGAGTTGTTGGTTTTTCGTAACATTCGCGACGACGAACTTCTGCCAAAACGCCTGCTTTTTCGCAAGAGCGTTTGAAGCGACGAAGAGCGATGTCAAAGGGTTCGTTATCTTTTACTTTTACTGCTGGCATGTTATTACCTTAATAATTTTTTTAAAGTTTAAGTATTCACAAAAACGGCGTGAATCATACCCGTATTTAATGGGCTTTCAAAGCGCGCTTTTGTTGAACAGAGTGTGATCTAAAATAGATCGATTTTTCTTACTCTGGACAGACTGTGGTCGCGTCTGTAACTGTATATATTTTTTCAAGAGTTGTGTTTGAGTCGCCATATCTGCTTACTTAGGAAGCTATGTGCCAAACGAGAAAAATCACCTGCCTTTTAATTTAAACATTGAAAACGCGCGCATTATAATGCTTCCACTAGGCTTTGTCTAATATCATTTGCGCTTGTCAGTTTAAGGAGGTTCGTCTTTGCTCTGCAACGGCAGGGAGATAAGGTACAATGCGTTCAAATTATTGATGAGATTGCTCTAATGAAAGTATTGGGATTAGAAACCTCTTGTGATGAGACGGGGATCGCTATTTACGATACCGAAAATGGTCTATTAGCCCACAAAATTTATTCTCAAATTGCTCAGCATGCAGAATACGGTGGAGTGGTGCCAGAATTGGCATCTCGTGACCATGTGCGGAAAACATTGCCGCTGATCGATGAGGTGCTGCAAGAAGCCGGTATGAAAAAAGCGGAGCTCGATGCAATCGCTTATACCAGTGGGCCAGGCTTGGTCGGAGCATTAATGGCGGGTGCGACCATTGGTCGTTCATTAGCTTATGCGTTGGGGATTCCTGCATTGGGCGTGCATCATATGGAAGGGCATCTTTTAGCGCCTATGCTTGAAGAGTCACAACCTGAGATGCCTTTTATCGCATTGTTGGTTTCTGGCGGTCATACCCAGTTAGTCCGAGTTGATGGTATCGGTGAATATCGTCTTTTGGGGCAGTCATTAGATGATGCCGCTGGTGAAGCATTTGATAAGGCCGCCAAAATGATTGGCTTGCCGTATCCAGGTGGGCCGCAAATTGCGGCATTAGCAAAACAGGGTAATCCTAAATCAGGTCTTAAATTTCCGCGTCCAATGACGGATCGCCCTGGCTTAGACTTTAGTTTTAGTGGTTTGAAAACCGCTTTTTTAACGGCCGTGCACGCGGCATTAGACGATGATCGCTGTGATGAGCAATTTAAAGCGGACGCGGCGTTAGCGTTTGAAACCGCTGTGGTCGATACCTTAGTAATTAAGTGTCGTCGCGCACTGGAAGCGGAAGGGTTGAAGCGGTTAATTATCGCCGGTGGCGTGAGTGCGAATCAGCGTTTGCGTGAGCAGCTAGAAAGTCAGCTGAAAAAAATCAAAGCGAGTGTGTTTTATGCTCGACCAGAGTTCTGCACCGATAATGGCGCTATGATTGCTTATGCCGGTGCTCAGCGTTTGGCAAACGGACAATCGTCAGAACTTAGTTTGTCTATTCGTGCTCGCTGGCCTTTGTCAGAATTACCACCCTTGAAGGAATCTTAATATGAAAGACTTGGTGTTTATTGAGGGGCTGAAGGCTCAAGCGGTTATTGGTGTTTACGATTGGGAAAAAAAGATTCAACAAGATTTGTTGTTTGATCTGGAGATGGAGCACGACAATCGAGTGCCTGCAGAGACTGATGACCTTGCTAAAACGTTGGATTATGAAGCTATTTCGAATTTCATTTTAGCGTTTTGTACTGAGCGCCAGTTCGAACTCATTGAAACCTTGGCAGAGCATTTAGTTGGCGACTTGATAGGGCAGTTTAAGCTGAATGCGGTTACCTTGACTCTGCGCAAGCCGGGCGCTGTCGCAGCAGCGCAATCTGTTGGTGTGAAAATACACAGAAAATCCGCCGTTACTTATTAGCCTCGGACGTTTAGTTGATAAAAGGTGAGAGCTTTTTATCCAGCGCGTCGATTCTGGCTCTTTTTAGGGCTAGACCAAGCTCAGCCCCGTCAAAGCCTTGTTTCATTAAGCTGGCGGCATTGATGATTGCAATCGTTTCGCGAAGAGCTTGCCAGTCTTCTGGCTTACTATTGGTAAGCTCACTTAACACTTCAATCAATAATAAAAACGGTTGAGGTTTTTTGATGGCATTCACTGACATGAGCCAGCTTTCCCAATTCTCTGCGTTCATAGGGATGCGCTGATTTTCAATAAAAGCACGTACTTGTTCAGCAAGGGTTTTGAACTGATTAGGGCAGCGGATGCGTTGGTGTAATTGACTTAGTTCCGAGAGAGGAGTGTGCTTTCCAAGAATGGCCCAGCGCTGAGCGGGCGTGAACTCTGCGTGACCTAGGCTATCAACGATGGCCTGATTGTCCGTCCAAATAAACCCTGGGAAAAGCTTGTCGAGCGCGTTTGCTTCTTTTAGAACGCTAAAAAACATATCGGCATGTTGAGTATTTAACGCTTTTTCAAGTTCCTTCCAAATACGTTCCGCGCTTAATGCGGACAGTTCTCCAGATGCACTGATGGTTTTCATCAAAGATAGGGTTTCAGGCGCGATTTTAAAGCCAAAATGGTGAAAACGAGCAGCGAAACGAGCGACTCTTAATACGCGCAGCGGGTCTTCTACAAAGGCATCCGAAACATGACGAAAGACTCGGTTATGCAAGTCCTGCTGCCCTTTGAATGGGTCTATTAGGTTACCATCTTGGTCCTGTGCTATTGCATTGATGGTCAGATCTCGACGTTCTAGGTCTTCTTCTAAGCGAATATCGGGAGCAAAGTCACAGATAAAACCAGTGTAGCCCTCACCTTGCTTTTTTTCTTTGCGAGCAAGGGCGTATTCTTCTTTGCTTCTAGGGTGGAGGAAGACGGGGAACTGTTTGCCAACCTGTTGATAGCCTTGCCGTTCAAGGTATTCTGGTGTGGCGCCTGTAACGACCCAGTCGTGGTCGACAACAGGCAGTCCAAGTAGGGCGTCTCTAACGGCGCCGCCAACGAGATAGACCTGGTAGGGGGTTGTCATGGTGTTCTAGTTGCCTGTTTCGCACTGCTCTGGGAACATAGCGCTCCACTGACTGAAGCCTCCGTTTAAGGAATAAACTTCTTTGAAACCTTGGGATGCAAGGTACTCTGCCGCTCCCTTACTGCTGTTACCGTGATAGCAGCAAACAATAATTGGCTGGCTTTTTTCGGCACTATCAATAAAATTTTGTACGTTGTCATTGGTTAAGCTGACGGCGTTGGTCATATGGCTCGTTTCAAAGCTAACCAAATCACGAATGTCTACAATAGCGCCATTGTTTTCAATGATCGGTAGGGCGTCTGAGATGTCGATACAGGTATAAGTCATGAATTCTTCCGGTAGATTGTACAAGGTGTACTAAAGCGTTGTCTGTCTTCTAGGCGCAAAGCGGTTAAGCTTCCTCCCCAGACGCAGCCAGTATCTAGTGCGTGAATGCGTTCTTGCTGGGTTTTCCCTTCTAGGGCGGCCCAATGTCCAAAAACAATATGGCAATCGCTAGGAACGTTAGTGGGGTAATTAAACCAAGCGGCATAGCCTTTCGCTGCGGTACTTATGCCTTCTTTAGATTCTAAGTCGAGTTTGCTGTTTTCATCACAAAAGCGCATGCGAGTTAGATAATTTGTAATCGTTCGAAGGCGATCTGTGCCTGTGAGTTTGTCGTCCCATTGATTTGGCGTATTACCGTACATGGTGGCAAAAAAATCATCAACCGTGTCGGATCGAAGTTTATCCTCGACCTCTTTGGCGAGTGTTTGCGTTTTTTTTAAATCCCAACAGGGTGGAATGCCAGCGTGTGTCATGACGGTGTTAAGTTTCTCGTCGTAATGGCACAAAGGTTGTTGGCGGAGCCAATCCATTAAGTCGTCACGATCTCCCGCTGTTAGGATATCTGCAAGCGTGTCGCCTCGCTTTAGTTTGCCATGACCATATGAAACCGCCAATAAGTGCAGGTCATGGTTGCCCAATACCACTTTCGTATTGTGGCCTAGCGACTTGATAAAACGTAGCGTTTCAAGAGACTCGGGTCCTCGGTTAATAAGATCACCCGCAAACCAAAGCTGGTCTTGATCTGCACGATATTGGATGTGTTCTAAAAGCTGCATTAAAGGTGTTAAGCAGCCTTGTAAGTCGCCAATCACATAGGTTGCCATAATTTTTTCAGTGCACCTTATTTGGAACGAATAGAGTGAACGGACGAACAGGTGCTTCAAAACCGGTACCGTCATCGGCTAAAAACTGGTAGCTGCCTTGCATGCTGCCAACCACGGTTTCCATCACGGTACCGCTGGAGTAGTGAAAGGATTCACCAGGTTCTAAATGCGGATATTCGCCAATGACACCGCTGCCTTTTACTTCTTGCACTTGTTCGTTGCCATCGGTGATTATCCAATGGCGTGTTTGCAATTTGGCTGACTCTGATCCGCAGTTAGTGATAGAAATATGGTAAGCAAATACATAGCGTGATTCAGCCGGTGTTGATTGGCTTGCTAAGTATTCGGTCCGAACGGAAACAACGACGTCATACTTTTGCATTTACCCTTCCTTTTTTAGTACGTAGTTGGTGATGCGTACAAAGTCTTCTACATCCAATCTTTCTGGGCGAAGCGTTGGGTCAATATTCAATGCAGCGAAATCGTCGTTGTCCAGTACCCCTTTATAGTTGTTACGTAGGGTTTTTCGACGTTGCTGAAAGCCTGTTCTAACCATGTCTTCCAGCTTTTTGATGTCATCAACGAGATGAGGAAGGGTTTTGTGTGGCGTCATTCTTACAATCGCTGAGTCTACCTTAGGCGCTGGGTCGAATGATTCAGGCCCAACAATAAAGAGAGATTCGACGCTGCAATAATACTGAGCCATCACACTTAAGCGGCCATAAAGGCTGTCGCCTGGGCGTGCAGCCAAACGATCCACTACTTCTTTTTGTAGCATGAAGTGCATGTCTTGGATGGCGCTTACTTGGCTTAGTAGGTGAAAAATAAGCGGTGTCGAAATGTTGTAGGGCAAATTACCAACCACGCGAATGGCTTGTTCTTTTGTTCGAAGTGATGTGAAATCAAATTTCATCGCATCGGCTTCATGAACAGTTAGTTCAGGAAAACGGAATAAATTCACTTTTAGAATAGGGATTAGATCGCGATCAAGCTCAACCACGTCCATACGCTCAGTGATGCTGATAATACCTTCTGTTAATGCGCCTTTACCAGGGCCAATCTCAACGAGACGTTGACCTTTTTTTGGTGCGATAGAAGCCACAATATGGCGGATAACGCCGTGGTCATGAAGGAAGTTTTGACCAAATCTTTTTCTGGCTTTATGGGGTTGCTGTTTGCTCATGTAGAAAACTTTTTCGCGTTATTTGCCATGTTAATAGCATGTTGAATGGCCACTTTAAGGCTGCCGTTACTTGCCTTGCCTGTGCCAGCTAAATCAATCGCTGTGCCGTGGTCGACGGATGTTCGAATAATGGGTAAGCCTAAGGTAATATTTACGGCGTTACCAAAGCCTGAGTATTTTAACACAGGTAAACCTTGATCGTGATACATGGCTAAGACGCAATCCGCTTCATCGAGATATTTTGGCGTAAACAAGGTATCAGCAGGAAGCGGACCTATTAGGTTTAAGCCTGTTTGGCGGAGTTTGTTGAGCGTTGGAATAATGGTGTCAATTTCCTCTCTGCCTAGATGGCCATCTTCCCCTGCGTGCGGATTTAATCCACAGACTAAAATGTTAGGGCGGGCGATGCCAAACTTTTCTTGTAGATCTTTGTTAAGCGCTTTCACAACAAGACTGATACTTCGTTCTGTAATGGCGGCTGGTACTTCTTTTAATGGGAGGTGAGTCGTCACTAACGCCACTTTCATTGTTTCTGTTGCTAGCATCATAACAACATGAGGAGAGCGGCATTGCGCTTGGAAAAATTCGGTATGGCCTGAAAAATGCACACCAGTTTCACACAAAATACCTTTGTGCACAGGGGGGGTCACGATGGCGTCAAAGCTTTGCTGGAGGCAGCCTTCCCCTGCTTTTTTGAGCGTTTCTAGTACATAAGGTGAGTTGGCAACATCAAGAATCCCCGCGCTGGCTTTTTTAGCCAGTGTCACCGGTAAAACACTGATAATACCTTGTTTGTGCGCTGCCACGTCTTCTGAGGGTGTCAGTGTTTGGATGTTTACAGTGATGCCTAATGTATTCGCTCTGTCTTTGAGTAGCTCGGGATCTGCGATCACAACTAAACGAGCAGGAAAGCTCTGCTCGTTTAGGGCACTTAAAATAATATCTGGGCCGATACCTGCGGGTTCGCCAGAGGTGATCGCAATAATGGGAAGCGATTCTGTCGTATCATTTGCCATTAGTTTGTCTCTTA
>CAXBGJ010000086.1:0-13109 GCA_963975045.1 uncultured Marinomonas sp.
CTTTATTTTGCCTTTTTTATAGCGAAATACAATGCAAGCGTGAGTGAAAACTTCTCCAAACTGTAAAGAAAAAAAGACAGTTTGTTTTTTCTCGCTTGTTAATCGGCTTTAACCCTCATAACAGCCCTTTTTTGTACAACAAGTAAACGTCTGAATTTTTTGCTTTACGTCATTAAACGAGATCAAAGAGTAAGGCTTTGACACGTTGCTCGCCTAGTTTTTCAAAGCTAATGTCTGACACGTTTTCAATTTTTGCGCCGTCACCGGGGCGGACTGTGATGCCGTCACCTAGTGATAACTCTCCTTCAATGACATGCACATAATAATGACGCGTGTTGTCTGCTTGCCATGTTGCTTGTTGTTTGTCCTCTAAAATGAGTTGGATGAGTTGCATGTCTTGTTTGATGTGCAGTGTTCCATTTGCGCCGTCTGGGGTGATGATAGTGGTAAAGCCTTGCTCTTGGCTAAACGCTTGTTGTTGGTAACCTGGTTGCCCGCCAAGTTGGTTTGGCTGTATCCAAATTTGCAAAAACTTAAGCATGTCTTTGTTGGAAGGGTTAAATTCGCTGTGGTAAACCCCTTTGCCTGCAGACATGAGTTGGTATTCGCCAGCGGGCAGTTCTTTTACGTTTCCTGTGCTGTCTTTATGGGCGATATTGCCTTCTAGTACTAGGCTAAGAATTTCCATGTCTTTATGGCCGTGGGTTTCAAAACCTGCGCTGGGTGTGACTGTGTCGTCGTTGATGACGCGAAGGTGTGAGAAGCCCATGTGTTTAGGGTCGTAATAGCTGCCAAAAGAAAAGGTATGGTGGCTGTTTAACCAGCCAAAGTTTGCCTGTCCGCGATCTTGAGCGTTGCGAATAGTGATCATCTTGTTTCTCCCAAATTGGCCGAAAGTCAGGGTGGCTTGCGGTGAATGAGGTCAGTGTAGATAGTAAGAAAAAGAAAGAAAATCGGAAGGTTTTGAGCTAGTATTTCAAAAAAATTGAATAAAGGTTGGAGTATGGCTTACGCGGTAACATTAGAAGCATTACGAGTATTGGAAGCCATTCATCAACTGGGCAGTTTTGCCGCTGCGGCCGACGCTTTATTTAAAGTACCGTCTGCGTTGACTTATACGGTGAAGAAGCTAGAAGAAGATTTAGGTGTTGCTCTGTTTGATCGCTCACGTCAAAAAGCGGTGTTAACGCCAGCGGGGCACTTGGTATTGGAACAGGGACAGGCGATTTTGGAAGCGGCAATGCGTTTAGAGGATTCTATTAAGCAATTTGAGTCAGGCTGGGAGCCTAAGCTCAGAATTGCGCGCGATACTGTGTTGTTGGAATTGCCCTTAATGGCGGTTGTGGGTGATTTTTTATCACAAAATCGTCCGGTCGAATTAAGCTTGTCTGAAGAGGCCGTTGGTGGTGGTTGGGATGCCTTACAAGACAACAGGGCCGATTTAGTGATTGGCGTAACAGGTGAATTACCGAAAGGTAAAGTGCATGCTCAAGCGCTGGGCGCGATAGAGTTTGTGTTTGCCATTGCACCGACTCATCCTTTGGCTTTGGTTGAAGGGGCAATTACCGCCGCTCAATTACGTCAATATCCCGCCATCGTGGTGGCAGACAGTTCAAAAAATTTGCCGGCTCGTAATATTGGTATTTTTGAAAGCCGTCAGGTACTTAGAGTTGATACCATGCGAAGTAAGATTCAAGCGCAATGTTTGGGCTTAGGTGTCGGCTATTTACCCAAGCATCGTATAGTAGATGAATTGAAATCGGGCCGTTTGGTGGTGCGCCAATGTGAATTTCCAAGGCCAAACATAATCGCGTATTTAGCGTGGCGTAAGGACAGTCCTGGCCGTGGGTTATCATGGTTTGTGGAACAGCTGATTAAGCAAGATTGGCAGTTGATTCCCGTTTCAGTGTGATGTTTTATTCTTTTTCGGTCATTCCTGCCATCGTATTTTAAGGAGTATGTGTGTTTTCTATCTCTCTTGCTGTATTTCCCGTTTTTCTGCTCTTAGTTGCAGGCGCAGTCTGTCAGCGTTTGCGTTTTCCGATGGAAGGTTTTTGGTCTGGTGTCGATAAACTGTCATATTGGGTGTTGTTTCCCGCTTTATTGTTTACTAAAACCTCGCAGATTGATTTTACGAATCCGATGCTGCCTAAGTATGCGTTTATTTTGTTGTTTGCCTTGTTTGTCACCGCTATTTTTGTATTTATCAGTGTTTGGTTGATGAAGGTGGTTGCGCCAACGGCATCGTCAATGTTGCAAGCCGGAGTGCGCTTTAATACTTTTATTGTGTTGGCATTGGCTGGCAGTGTGTATGGCAACGATGGCTTGGTGTTGGCCGCTTTGGGTGCGTCGGTGCTGATTCCTGCGGTAAATGTATTTTTGGTGGTGTCTATGGTGTTAATGCATGGACCATCAACCGCAGAAGGCTCCTCGAAAGGGCGTTCAGCGGTAACATTGCCGCGTTTGTTGAGTGGCGCTTTAATTCGCAATCCTTTGATTGTGTCAATTTTGCTTGGAAGTGGTTTGAACCTTCTTGGTTTGACGCCGATTATTTTGGTGTCTGATGTGGTGGGTATGGTGTCTCAGGCGGCTTTGCCATTGGTTTTATTAGCAGTGGGGGCGAGTGTGCGATTGGAGACGATTCGTTCTGTTGGTATGACGTTTGTGATGTCTTCTTTAGCACGTTTTGTCATGTTTCCTTTGGTGATTGGCGTGATGTGCTGGTGGTTGGATGTGCGGGGGTTGCCGGCATTGGTTGCCGTGTTATTTGGCGTAGTGCCAACGGCAACATCGGCCTATGCCTTAGCCCGTCAGTTAGGCGGTGATGCAGATCGAATGGCGGCGTATATTACGATGCAAACCTTGCTATCGATTTTGACGCTACCGGCCAGTATTTGGTTAAGTCAGCTGTATTTGGGGTGATAAAAAAAACCAGTGCTTTTCGCACTGGTTTTTTAGGTAACTTATGGTCTTTTTAGGTGCGTTTTTCGCCAGAGCGGAAAATTAAGCTTCCGTTGGGTCTTTGTAAATATTCTGATAGCAGTAGTTGGTGGCTTCAACAAAGCCGTGTACGCTACCACAGTCAAAGCGCTTGCCTTTGAATTTGTACGCCAATACACAGCCTTCTTTTGCTTGTTGCAAAATGGCGTCGGTGATTTGAACTTCACCGTTACGGCCAGCGGGTGTATTACGGATTTTATCAAAGATATCTGGGGTTAATATGTATCGCCCGATAATGGCAAGATTGGAAGGTGCTTCTTCTTTTGATGGTTTTTCTACCATGTCGGTTACTCGGTAAAGGCCGTCCATCATGGATTCGCCCTTTATGACGCCGTATTTATGCACTTCGTCTTCTGGTACTTCTTCGATGGCCACAATGGTGCAACGGAATTGGTTGTAGAGTTTTACCATTTGCGCCATCACACCGTCTTCATCGTCACTTTCGCCGAAACACAGGTCATCAGCAAGAACCACACCGAAGGCTTCGTCGCCGATCAATGGTTCGCCGGTTAGGATGGCATGGCCTAAACCTAACATGTTGTTTTGACGGGTAAAAGAAAAGTTTACGTTGTCAATCAGGTGGCGAATTCCGTCTAGGTATTTCTCTTTACTGGTGCCAGAGATTTGATGCTCTAGCTCGTAGCTGATGTCGAAATGGTCTGCGATGGCACGTTTACCACGTCCTGTTACGAAGGTGACATTGTTTAGCCCCGCCGCTTCTGCTTCTTCTACTCCGTATTGAACTAAAGGTTTGTTCACGATAGGAAGCATTTCTTTGGGCATGGATTTTGTGGCAGGCAAAAAACGTGTGCCATAACCAGCAACGGGGAATAGACATTTGCGAATCATAATTTTTCCTTAAAAATGGCGTTGTTAAATGGCTGTCCTAAAATACGACATAGCCAGGCTGTTTTGGTAGATTATCTTATTATAAAACATTTCGTGTGACAGCTATTATCACCTTAGTTAACCGGTCCAATACAGGAGAGTTAAGTTTGTACCAATGCCAATAGAGTGGCAAGGCTAGGCGCTTGTTTGGAAGCAAAGATACCAGTTTCTTACTTTTTATTTTCTCTTTAATTTGAACACTAGGAACCAAAGCACAGACTGTGCCACCCATTACCAGTTCAACAAAGCCATGCGAAGAAGGGTACCAGTGGCTGTTATTTAAATTGACACTCGTTTCCAAGCATTCATTTTGATAACGAGGCCAGAGTTCGTCGTGTTCGTCATAAATTAGAGCGGGTGATTGTAAGATGGATTCCGCACTCAAATCCCCTTTTAAATATTCTTCAATAAACCCTGGCGTCGCCACCAACTCATAATTCATATAACCGAGGAACACGGAGCCGCCTCCTGCGACAGGTGTGCCTATTTGGCTCAAACACGCAACCACTTGCCCCGTTTGCAATAAGGCTCGAGTTTGGTTTTGATCGGCGGCTTTAATGTGAAGCTTGGTGTCATCCAATGCGGAGAAATCGCTGACGACCTGTATGAACCAAGTGGCCAGTGTGTCGTTATTCACGGCAATACTGATCGGTTGGTGTGCCTGATTCCCTTCGATGGATTCTCTTAGGCCTTCTTCTAACATAGTGACCTTGTTGAAGTGAGCCAGTAATTGTTCGCCTAACGCGGTTGCCACAACGGGTCTGGCGCGGATTAATAACGGTTGTCCGCATTCTTGCTCAAGACGTTTAATGTTTTGTGACACTGCCGATTGGGTGAGGTTTAAAAATTGAGCGGCTTTGTCGAAGCTTTGAAACTTCAATACGGCGTGTAGGCTGGTGAGTGCTTTATAATCCATCATAAGAATTTACGATTGCTGTACTGGTGACATCGTTTAAAACCCTTTTATAATATTTTCTAATGTAGTTTTAGTTTTATTAATTTTAATTTATAGCCTGACTTCCGTAAGATCAAGCTCTATTTAAAAGACAGAGTAGAGACAAGGTATGTTGGCATTTGTAAGTGGTGCGATTACAGGCGGTGGTTTGATTGTAGCGGTGGGCGCACAGAACAGTTTTTTATTAGAGCAGGCGTTGAAGCGGCACTATGCGTTTCCCATTGCCTTGCTGTTTATTGTGAGTGATGCCTTATCCATTGCGCTTGGTGCGTTTGGATTAGGGTTGATTTTACAGAGTCACGACTGGTTGTTATCGCTTTCTCGCTGGGCTGGGGTGGCTTTTTTGGTTTGGTTTGCCTATGGCAAATTACGAGCGTCTTTTCAAGAAGAGCATTTGATTTTAGAGCAGTTTAGTCGGCGTCTTGCGTTGTGGCCACTTTTTTTAATGGGCTTTGCGGTGACTTGGCTCAATCCGCATTTTTACTTAGACACTATGATCTTAATGGGTAGCTTGGCGAATCAATGGCAAGGTGCTAAATGGGAGTTTGTGTTTGGTGGTGTGTTTGCTTCTGTGGTGTGGTTTTTAACGTTGGCGTTGGTTGGAAAGCTCTGTGCTAAATGGTTGGAAAAAGCGGCATTTTGGCGTTGGTTTAACCGTATTAATGCGATTTTGGTGTTGAGTATTGCGCTTAAAATTGCAACACAACCCTTGTCATGAACAAGGGTTGTGTTGGCAGAGTAGATCAAGGCCCTTTCAGCAGAACGTCATTACAGTTTGATTTCTACCTCGTGGCTTTTTTCGTCTTGTGGCGTTGACGAATCGGCCTCGGTAAGCATTTCTGCGGTCGCTACGGAAGACACGGTAAGTGCCACTGGTATTTGATCCCCTTGGTCTTCGATCACCATGGCAGGCTGATAGTTGATTCGGTACAAAGCCACCATTGCTACGGATGCATTGAGCGCCGCGACAAACCAAAACAAAGCATCGAAGCGAATCGTATCCATGAGTGCCGCGGCAGCAAGCGGACCAATCATGCCGCCGACACCATTCAGTAAGATCATACCGCTACTGGCAGAAAGAATTTGCTCAGGACGCAATTGATCGTTCATGTGAGAAGACGCCAAAGAATACATTGGGAAAGTAAATGCACCCACAGCGAACATGCCCGCCATCATCAATATTTGACTATTTAGACTGCCACCAAGCGGAACGATAAACGCCGATATGGCGCCAACAATGCTTACCCAAAGAATGGTTACTCGACGATCTTGGCGATCCGAAAGCTTGCCTATCGGCCATTGCAGCATCATACCACCGACATAACTGGCACCGATGAAAAGTGAGATTTCGGCGATGTTCAGGCCGATGCTCTTGGCATAGAGAGCGCCTAGGCCCAGCAAGGCCCCCGAGGTCACACCCGCTATGGTCACGCCCGTAACACCGAGCGGCGCGGTTTTTACTAATCCAAGAATATTGAGTTTTTCAGGTACATTAATAGTCGGCGATGGTGTACGCACCAACAGTAATGGCACCAGCGCCAACGAGATAAGTACAGACGTCAAAATAAACAGCCCATAACCACTAGGCGGAGAGAGGTTTAGCAAGAACTGGCCGAGTGTTTGGCTGGCCCAAATTTCGATAATATAAATAGAAAATAAACGACCACGGGTTTTATTGGTGGCAATGTCGTTTAGCCAGCTTTCGGTGACAATAAACAAACCGGCATAACACAAACCTGTGCCCATTCGCATTAACATCCAGAACCATGGATTGACCACGACAGACTGCATAAGAATGGTGATAGAAGCCAATGACGCAACGGCGGCAAACACCCGAATATGACCCACATTCTTGACCCAATTCGGCACCAAAAGGGAGCCGATAATAAAACCAAGATAGTAGGCGGACATGATTAGACCTGTCGCCGTCGTATTAAAGGATTCGATTGACGCACGAATACCTATTAACGAGCTTTGCAAGGCACTGGCCATGGTTAAGATGGCAATACCAAAGAGCAGACTCCAGATGGGAAACAGGGTTTGCTTTAACATTCATTGTCCTTTTACGCGAGTGAGCTGGTTATGTGTTTTCAGTAAGGTTATGTGGTGAAAGATAAACTATCTAATGGTTCAGATTGATCATTATTTCGGCAGACTATACCGATTGAATCTGTGAATGCAATCACTAATCGAGACTTAAAAAAGAGCAAATGAAAACACGATTATTAGTGTGCGCTGGTGTCTCTATATCGACGGCTAAAAAGTGTTAAATTATGACTTAGTTTAGCGCTTTTAACCGAAGCATTGTGATAAAAATTCTTTCTTTATCGTGATAAATATTAAGATGGTTGTATTAATAATGATCAGAAATTTACTCAAGAACTGATCTTTACGGCTTGAAAAGCGCTTGAACAATGCGATATGAAATATTCCCTATTGATGAAAGGGATAGCGGATTTTTTGAGCAGATGAATTTGTTGATTCACCTATGTTTGTCTCGCTCAATGATTGCATAGAATACGGTGATCATAAAAAAGGCGAACCTTTGCAGATTCGCCTTTTTGTCTTTTACGATACGATTGAATTCGTTCTAACTGTATCAATTAAACCGTTTCAGTATCTCGACCAAAATTTTTACCTAAGAGTGCATGGTAGAAGTTATGGTCGTTTAAAATCCCGACACACTGCTCGTTATTCTCAAGCACAATGACATGGTTTGAGTGGTAACGAATCTCTACCGCATCCCTCATAGCGATTGAGGAAGGTGTGATAAAGACAGTGTTGTCTGGCACATTTTCAATGATCATGCTTGGCGTCCAGCGCACGATAGGCATTTCGCCCTGCGGCCCCTGAACTGAGATCAGTTTCCCTTCTTTTATTTCAAGCCAGATTTTGTCATCTATTATGACTTTGTCGTCTATACAGGCTAATTCTTTGATAGGTGTCATCAATGAGTTGCCACGTAAGACGTTTAGAGGGTTGGTGTGCGCGACAAACTTCTCAACGTATTCTGTTGCAGGGTTAAGCACAATCTGCTCAGGAGCGTCTTCCTGAATGATTCTGGCCGATTCCATGATGGCGATCTTGGTACCGATCTTGAGTGCTTCATCCAAATCATGACTAACAAAGATAATGGTTTTGTTGAGACGTTTTTGCAGTTCGATGAGTTCGTCTTGCAATTGAGACCGAATAAGAGGATCAAGCGCTGAGAAAGGCTCGTCCATTAGCAACACATCAGTGTCCATTGCAAAAGCGCGAGCTAAGCCAACACGTTGGCGCATGCCGCCGGACAACTCATCTGGTTTTTTGTCTGCCCATTGATCTAGGCTAACCATTTTTAGTTGTTCTCGCGCTTTAATAAGGCGTTCTGTTTTTGGCATGCCTTGCATTTCTAGGCCGAAAGCAACATTTTCTAGCACGGTTAGCCATGGCATCAAGGCAAAGCTTTGAAATACCATAGAAACACGGTGGGTTCGCATATGACGCAATTTGGCTTCGTCACACTCGGCGATGTCAACCATGGTGTCACCGTCTCTTACAAGACAGCGGCCACGGGCAATTTTATTCAAACCATTGACGGCGCGGAGTAGGGTGGACTTGCCTGATCCTGATAAGCCCATTAAGACACAAATTTCACCTTCGTTGACTTCTATGTTGGCGTTTTGTACGCCAACCACATCACCCGTCATACCAATGATTTCATCACGACTATGACCTTTGTCCATAAGAGGGAGTGTTTGCGCCAGATTGTCACCAAAGACAATGTCGACGTTTTCAATTGTTACAACAGCCATAAATTACCCCTCTTTCTTCGCTGATGGTGATTTACAAATACGGTCTAGCATGATCGCAACCAAGACAATGGCGATACCTGCTTCAAAACCTTGAGAAATATTTACCGTGTTCAATGCTCTGACAACCGGCTTCCCTAGACCATCCGCTCCGACCAACGCGGCAATAACCACCATGGATAATGACAGCATGATACATTGCGTCACACCTGCCATGATGTTGGGCATTGCGGCAGGCAGTTCAACTTTGTACAACAATTTTGATTTAGTGCAACCAAACGCTAGGCCGGCTTCAATTAATTCACTCGGCACTTTACTGACACCCAAATAGGTCAACCGTATTGGTGCTGCAATGGCAAAAATAATAGTGGAAATCAAACCAGGCACGTAGCCTAAGCCGAATAGAATAAGAGTCGGGATAAGATACACAAAGGTGGGGATGGTCTGCATCAAATCCAAAATGGGGCGTAATATAGTGTATAGCCAAGGTCGATGAGCAGCGGCAATACCAATGGGCACGCCAATCAATACACTAATGGTGGTTGCTGAGACAACTAAGACTAGGGTTTGAATCGTTTCTACCCAATAGCCCATATTGATAATCAGTAATAGCGCCGCGGTTATAAAAGCGAGCAAACCAATGCTGCGGTGCAGAAACCAAACACCGACCAAAATAATGCCGATAACGGCAAATGGGTGAAGCCATTCAATCCCGTCGACCATAGTAATTATCATGGTCTCTAAGGTAATCGAGACTAGATCGAAAAATCCGGAAGCCGCAGTAACCAGCCAGTCGACAAAGCTTTCCATCCAAGCGCCAAGAGGAATTTTATTATCCGTCAGCCAATTCATATGTGTGTTCTCCCGATAGTTCGATGATACAACCTAAGCGGCGTCAACCGCTTAAGTTGTGGTGTTGTAGCAATCAGCTGATTACAGACCTAGGTGTGATTTTACTGCGTTAAGGCCATTTCCACCGGATTGAGTGGTAACGCCCTCTAACCATGTATCAAGAACAGCAGGGTTTGCTTTTAACCAAGCTTTGGCAGCAATACTTGGCTTTTTACCTTCGTCTAAGATCGCGCCCATGATTTCGTTTTCCATAGGCAAAGAGAACGTTAGATTGGTCAACAGTTTGCCAACATTAGGGCATTCTTGAGCATAGCCTTTACGGATGTTGGTGTGAACGTTAGCACCACCGAAATCTGGGCCGAAGAAGTCATCGCCACCAGAAAGGTATTCCATTTTAAAATTAGCGTTCATTGGATGTGGTGCCCAACCAAGAAAGGCAATCCATTTATCACGACGAGCGTTTCGGCTAACCTGTGACAACATGCCTGCTTCGCTTGATTCAACCAACTGGAAGTTGCCTAGCTCGAAAGCGTTTGAATCAATCATGTCTTGAATAATACGGTTGCCGTCATTACCCGGTTCGATGCCATAAATGCGGCCAGCAAATTCTTTACGATGTTTTGCGATGTCAGAAAAATCGGTCACCCCTGCGTCGTAAGCGGCTTGGCTAACGGCTAGTGTGTATTTTGCACCAATTAGGTTTGGACCAAGATCTTCAACAGTACCTGCTTTTAGGTAAGGTTCGATATCGGCTTGCATCGTTGGCATCCAGTTGCCTAAAAAGACATCTATGTCGCCATTCGCAAGCGAAGTATAAGTAACAGGAACCGATAGCAATTGTGTTTTCGTTTTATAACCTAGGCCTTCGCTGATTTCGCTGACGACAGCCGTAGTAGCGGTAATGTCAGTCCAACCTACGTCTGAAAAACGTACCGTCGAACATTCTGCTGCCATGGTTAAACCTGAAATGCTTGCAATACCCACCGCTAACGCGGTCTTTTTGGTCTTATTTAACATACCCTTACCCTCTTTCTATTGAACTCAAAATCAATGAGCGAATACAGTACCTAGTGCCAGTACTGAACGTGAACTTCTAAAGCATAGAGCAGCGTGCTTATGTCGCTGATCTAAATGTACGGTATTAATTTTGGATGAAGCCGTGTTTAGGCGTGATCCTGAAACACTAAATCTAAATAATCTTGTATTAGCTTGGCGGATTCTACTTTATCGATACCGCCCGCTAACGAGCCTCGTAGCCACATACCATCAATTAGCGCTGCCACTGTAAATGCAGTACTACGAGCTTTTTTGATCTCAAATTCTTCTTTCAATACACACACAAGCGATGTTTTTAATCGCTTAGAGTACACATTCTGCAACCGATACAAAGATGGTTTGTGCATGGCTGATGCCCAAAACCCCATCCAAGCCTTAACGACTTGAGGGTGCGTCTGGGACTGGCTAAAGCTGGCTTTTACAATCGCCATTACTCTATGTTTAGCTGATTTGTTTTTCGTTTTTATGACTTCTTTGGATAAAATTTCAAAAAATTCACGAATAAGACTTTTCATGGTGGCGTCATACAAACCATCTTTGCCACCAAAGTAGTGGTTGATGATAGCGGGAGAAACCCCAGCTTTTTTACCTATAACACTGACTGTTGCCCCCGAAAAACCGTATTTGTCTATGGCTTTTATGGCGGCCTCGATGAGCTGAGGTTTTCGTATCTCAGGCATTCCAACTTTTGGCATCACGGATCCTTTTTTATTAAACAGCCGTTTAATGAAAACTATACTAGGCTGATTGTGCAATTTAGGTCAACCCTTGACAATTCAAAAACTTAGTTCTCTAAGTAATTTAACCTATTGAATTTAAAGGTTTTTTTGTTGTTTTAAATTTATTTTGGTCTTTTTTTGAAGCGATTGTGTCGGTTTAAGATAAGAAATGAGGTTTTTTTTGCTTATTTTTCTATTAAAAGAGATTTCGGTTACCCCGGAAAGACTTCTCTTTTTAGCCTATTTTGGCTGGAGTTTGTGTCTAACATTGTGTTAATTATAAAGCTAAATAAATGGCTGGAGAGTTATGTAATGGATGCCCCTTTTTCTGTGTTTGACACCTTGATAGACAGATCGAATTTAAGCAGTGATAAGTGGTCTAAATACCCTGAAAACGTGATTCCAATGTGGGTTGCAGACATGGATTTTGATTCGCCGGATTGCATTAAAAAATCGTTAAATCAACGAGTTGAAGAAGGTGTTTATGGTTATACCCATACACCAAAAGCGTTAGGAGAAGCGATTAAGTCACATCTCTCAAGTCGCTATGATTGGGACGTATCTGTTGCGCATTTAGTGCATTTACCTGGTCTTGTGTGTGCCTTACATTTAAGTGTTAGGGTGTTCTCTAATGTTGGTGATGGCATTGTTGTACCTGGTCCTGTTTATTACCATTTAACAAAAGCTCCGTTATTATCAGATCGCGAATTATTCAATGTGGATATGGTCATCCAAGGTGGGCGATGGCTACCAGATATGGTTCAACTTGAAGCCGCTTGCGCTAAATCCAACAGCAAAATGATTCTTTTATGTAATCCCCATAATCCTGGTGGAACGGTGTATACCAAAACGGAATTATTAAGTATTCACGCACTGGCTAAGAAATATGACCTTATTGTCGTGAGTGATGAAATTCACTGCGATCTGATTTTGGATGATTTGCCTCATGTCCCGTTTGCTAGTTTGAATCAAGACGCGGCGAACCGCACGATTACCTTAATGGCACCGAGTAAAACCTTTAATATTGCTGGTTTAGGTTATGCTTTTGCCGTCATTGAAAATGCCGAATTACGTCAAGCCTTTAATCGAGAAAAAGCAGGGCTAATACCATCGCCCAATATGCTTGGTCTAACGGCGGCTATTGCCGCATACGAAGAAGGGCAGGCATGGCATAAAGCGCTATTGGTGTATTTAAAAAATAACCGAGATTTTCTAGTCGAAAGAATCGCCGCGACGCCACTTAAAATGATGCATTTAGAGTCTACGTATTTGGCTTGGATTGATGCCTCTGATTTGCGGTTAGAAAATCCATATCAATTCTTTTTAGATGCTGGCGTCGGTGTTTCAGATGGTAAAGATTTTGGCAATTCTAGTTATATTCGCCTAAACTTTGGGTGTCCAAAATCCATTCTCGACCAAGCAATGACTCGTATTGAAGAAGCCTTAATGAAGCACAAGTTAATGTGATTTATTGTGTTTTTAATCATTCAAGTCAGCATGCTCGGGTTCTACTGAACGTTTGCCAGCAGGAGAGGTTCTTATGTTGACGTTAGCATCGAATGATTTCATTAAGCGTTATGCCCAAGAATCTGCTCCGATTATGCGGGCAGATTTGTTGGAAGTGGTTGAAATGATGGCGTTGATTGCGCCTGAGGCTGAGTTGGTCAGTAACGTCGGCATTCCCTATTTCCAGCAGAATGCAAATTGGTTGTACGGTGTGGCGGCGCGGTCGGACCATTTGTGCGTGTATTTTTCGGATCTGAGCGTGCTTTACTCATTTGCAGACCGGTTGCCTCACGTTCAATTTGGGGATGATTGCCTTATTATTTATCAATTAGAGGACATCAA